>CAMWQY010000263.1 GCA_947176355.1 uncultured Porphyromonadaceae bacterium | reverse complement strand
GAGGACGAGATTCGAACTCGTGGTAGGATTGCTCCTACGTCAGTTTAGCAAACTGGTGGTTTCAGCCACTCACCCACCTCACCAATAGAGGTATTTCCCTCATTTGCGGTGCAAAGTTAGCAAGAATTTTTGACACTTGCAAATTTTTCATGAATTTTTTGCAAATTTTTATTGCTTATTCCAATCCTTGAAGGAATATGTCGATTCAAGTTTGGTCTCAAGTTCATCAGGGAGTGAAGAGAAGAAGTCAAAACCGGTGATTTTCTCCACTTCATCGATGCTTGTAGCATAATCCTGCATGTTGCCCGGGCATTTCGCATGTGGATATACGAATGCTATTCCACGGGGTTCATCAAGATATGGAGCTATTAAGACTTTAAAGAAAGCGTCCGGCACCCTGACTTTTGATTTTTCAATGTAAGTCTCACCATCGGAATATATAGGTCCGGCGATTATCATCACTGCAGAATCTCGCTTTGCCCATTGTCGCTCCTTGCTTTCAAGAGTCTCCCATGCTCCGGCATTGAGGTCATGCAGCTGTGGACACATATTCGCCATTACGAAACAATCGTTCATGGCTTCTTCGCTCCATTTCTGGTCAGCAGCAGGGCACATGTGGCCGCGGTCATAGCCGGATCCGGTATAGTCAGAGTGCTTGGTGCATCCCTCAATGTCATTGTCCGGCCAAAAATTATCAGTGCGGCTAACGCTTCCTCCCACTTCTGTGCCAAGCAGCTCCCAAGCCACATAATTTGGAGTTCTGTTCTCTTTGTTAAAAGATAGCGTAAACCCGGTATACTCTTTTATTTGAGATGCCAATCCTGATGGAATCACTACATTTTCCAGCCCTTCATAATGGGTCGCGGTTGCAACATCAGGTAGTGGATTTTCCGGCTTTACTGGAATATCAGGAGTCGGCATCTTCGGTTCGTCTTTCCCGGTGTTACAAGAATAGAAAGCCGGCATCAGCAAAGCAGTCGCAAAAGCAATGGCTACTGTATGATGAATTTTATAATAGATTGATTCAAGATGTTTCATTGTCAAATGTATTAGGAAATGTCAGTTACCGTATAAACGAATAAAACCCCGGAAGTATTGCCTCCGAGGTCTTATTATGCATTATGACTTGCTTTAGCTTGGGCGAAGCCAATTATGCACTATGCATTAATGTTTATTTCCTTTTTTCCAAAGTGCAGTCATGTCTTCGAGTGTCTTGCCCTTAGTCTCAGGCACGAGCTTCGCTACAAACCAAGCTGCGATTATACAGATCACTCCGTAGAGTGCGTAGGCGAAGAAATGTCCGAAGCGTGTACCCATGTCGCCCAAGCTCATATTGTACATCGGCACGAACGTACTGCTGACTATGAAGTTGAATATCCATTGAAAAGCGACTGCGATAGCGGTAGCCTGTGAACGGATGGTGTTCGGGAAAATCTCCGAGATGAGTACCCAACATATAGGTCCCCAAGAGAACATAAATGACGCTGAATAAACCATAATGCTCACTACCGGGAAGATTGCCGGAAGGGTTGTGATGTTTGATAGTGCCACACCAAGAGCACCGAGAGCCATTCCGAGAGAGCCCCAGATAAGGAGAGGTTTGCGACCAAGTTTCTCTACTGTGAATACTGCCACAAGGGTGAATGCGATGTTGACGATACCCATGATGACTGTCTGCACCATAGGATTGCCCATATTCATCGATTCGAAAATACGCGGTGCATAATAAAGCACGGCGTTGATGCCGACAGCCTGCTGGAATACAGAGAGCATTACGCCAATGAAGACCACCATGATGCCAAACGAGAAGAGTTTCTCGCTTTTCACAGATACGGTATTTTTGATATCCTGAAGTATTTCCTCTGCCTTTGTCTTTCCGTTGATCTTTGTCAATACCTTCAGCGACTGTGCGTCTCTGCCTGTCATTGCAAGATATCGGGGAGATTCAGGTACGAAGCATACGAGAAGCGTGAAGAGTCCGGCAACGAATCCTTCAGATCCGAACATATAGCGCCATCCGGTCTGAATAGTCCACTCGTCGGATGCGGAGCTTACCTGATATACAGTCTCGCCGATCTTCTCGATGATGGGCTGAGTGTGCTCGCCGAGGATGAGGAAGTTGACAAAGTATACCACGAGCTGACCGAAAATGATTGCAAATTGGTTCCAAGATACCAGTGTACCGCGAAGGTTGGAAGGAGCTACCTCAGCGATATACATCGGACAGATAGCGGATGCAAGACCAACACCAAAACCTCCTATAATACGATAAATGTTGAAGGTGATCAGAAGGTGAAATGATGGCTGTCCGTATTCGTGTATCAGAAATTCCGGATAGTATGATCCAAGGGCCGATACGAAGAAGAATACTCCGGCGATGAAGAGCGCGGCCTTGCGGCCCCAGCGCGTTGCTATAAAGCCCGATACTGCCGCTCCGATGATACACCCCAATAGGGCGCTGGAAGATGTGATTCCGTGGATTGTGTCGGTGTAGACGAAGTCTTTGGCACCGAGAAAGAAAGCCTGGAGTCCCTTTTCTGCTCCGGATATTACAGCTGTGTCATATCCGAACAGCAGACCTCCGAGCACTGCTACGAGCACAATGCCGAAAAGATAGGCTTTGCTGCCTTGATTGTTGTTGTTCATGGTTTCTGTTATTGTTGTTTGTTTTTTTACAATTGAAGTTGTTTGCAAAATTAATAAAAAAATCTGATAATATCGCATCTCAAATTGATAAACTTGAGGATGTGTTAAGGACTATGCAAGTAATTTGATAATTTTTATAGATATTTTCAGAAAAATTAGTAACTATGCCTGCAGGATTTGAAAATTGTAAATAACAGATATAACCAATAACTATCATGAAATTCAAGACATTGCTCATTGTGGCGGCTATTTTGGCAGGAAGTATCATCTCTGCGTCTGCCGCTGTAACTAAGGAGTCTAAGGCTGTACGTGATATCATCACGAAGGTCAATAACCATTGGCAAGCCACGCATTCGCCTGAAACTAACGCTTTTTGGGACAATGCTGCCTATCATACAGGAAATATGGAGGCATTTTTTCTCACCGGAAATCCCGAATGGAAGGATTATTCCGAAAAGTGGGCTGAGCACAACCAATGGAAAGGTGCCAAAGAAAATAATAAATCCAAGTGGAAATATAATAGATATGGTGAAGGCGACGACTATGTAATGTTTGGCGACTGGCAAATCTGTTTCCAGACCTACGCAGACTTATATAATTTGCTTCCTGACGACAAGCGCATCCGTCGCGCAAAGGAAGTTATGGAATATCAGATGTCTACACCTCAGAACGACTATTGGTGGTGGGCTGACGGTCTTTATATGGTGATGCCGGTAATGACAAAACTCCATAAAATCACCGGGAACAAAAAGTATCTCGACAAACTTTACGAATATATTCAGGTAAGCGATACTATTATGTACGACCCTGAAGAGAAACTTTATTATCGCGATGCCAAATACGTCTATCCCAAACATAAAAGTGCCAACGGAAAGAAAGATTTCTGGGCTCGTGGCGACGGTTGGGTGCTCGCCGGCTTGGCTAAGGTACTGAAAGATGCCCCTGCTGACTGGGAACATCGTAAGTTTTTCGAAGATAAATTTAAAGGAATGGCAGAGGCTGTAGTAGCTTGCCAGCAACCTGATGGCTATTGGAGTCGTTCGATGTACGACGAGGAGCATGCTCCGGGTCCTGAGACAAGTGGAACGGCATTCTTCACCTACGGTCTTCTTTGGGGCATAAATAATGGCTATCTTAAAGATCCCAAATATCTCGAAGCAGCAAAAAAAGGCTGGAACTATCTCTCTAAGACTGCACTTCAGAAAGATGGATCGGTAGGATATGTGCAGCCGATAGGGGAGAAGGCAATCCCGGGACAGGTCGTTGACCGCAACTCGACAAGCAATTTTGGTACAGGCGCTTTTCTCCTTGCTGCAAGTGAATATGTAAGGATGCTCGAGCAAGAAGCCAATGAGGATCGCGCTTATTGGGCAAAGATGGCATACGATATGGCAGCCCCAATCCTTAGCAAGATGGCAAATGGTGAGCTTCAGAAGGACATGCTCGTAGAGGTAAGCCCAAATTGGGATGGTCGCAAT
>CAMWQY010000262.1 GCA_947176355.1 uncultured Porphyromonadaceae bacterium | reverse complement strand
CTCAAGAGCACAAGCCGCCCCGACGGTTACGATACTGACCGCGACGGTATGCCCGACGCATGGGAAATCGCAAGCGGACTCAACCCTGACGATCCAGAGGATGCAAACCTCTATACCGTTGATACAAAAGGAGTTTATACCAACGTGGAAGTATTCATCAACCAGCTCGTTGAAGACATCATGAAAGCCGGTAATGCCGACGCTATCTCCGCAGTGGATGAATACTATCCTGAGTGCTTCAGAATGAGTGCCGTTGAAAGCATCGAGGCTTCTAAAGGTGAGGTCGTGGCTGTGGAATACTACGATCTCAACGGTATCCGTCTCGCTGAGCCTGCACAGGGCATCAGCATCCGCCGCATAGTGTTCGCAAACGGAACATCAGAAACCGACAAAGTACTTAAGAAATGATACTTAAAAAATTAATTCTGGCAGCGGCTGTCATAGCCGCTGCCTGCGTATCGGCTTTAGCCGACGATGCCATTCTCCCCTCTTTCCCCGGTGCTGAAGGTTTCGGTGCCATCACTACAGGCGGACGCGGAGGCAAGGTCTACCACGTCACCAACCTTAACGACAGTGGTGAAGGTTCTTTCCGATGGGCTTGTAGCCAAAGTGGACCACGCACTATTGTCTTCGATGTGAGCGGTACTATCAAATTGAAATCGGAACTAAAACTGAGAAACGGCAACGTCACGATAGCCGGACAGACCGCACCCGGCGACGGCATCTGCATAGCTGATTATCCCTTCGTCATCAGCGCTCCCAACGTCATTATCCGCTTCATGCGCTTCCGTCTCGGAAATGAGGCACTGAAAACCAACAATAAAGCTCACGAAGGTGACGGTCTCGGAGGCATGGACGGGCAGAAGATTATGATCGACCATTGCTCCGTCAGCTGGAGCATCGACGAGTGTCTTTCTGTCTACGGCTCAAAAAATATCACAGTGCAATGGTGTATGGTCACTCAGAGCCTTGTCAACTCCGGTCATAGCAAAGGAGCTCACGGCTATGGTGGAAACTGGGGTGGTGCCGGTGCATCATACCATCACAACCTTCTTGCACACCACGGTTCTCGCGTTCCACGCCTTGGCCCACGTCCCGGAACTCAACTTGACGAACGTATGGACCTTCGCAACAACGTGATGTACAACTACGCCGGTGAAGGCTGCTACGGAGGTGAAGCGATGACTGTCAATATCGTCAACAACTACTACAAACCCGGTCCTGCTACAGATGCTATCGGCTCTGCAAAACAGAAGCGTATGGCAAAGCCCGGCATCCGCACATTCGACTACTGCATAAAAGCCGACCAACTGAAGGCAACAGCCACCAATTATAATAAGGTGAAAGGTACCAAACTCTCTACATGCAAGCTTACCGTAGATTCATCCGACAAAGGATATCTGACTTTCGAAGGCGACGACAACAAATACGAGATAGATATCGAAAAACTCTGTATCTACGTCGACGGACAGGAAGTGAAAGTTTCCACCAACGACTGGGGTAAGACTCTCCACAAGTGGGGAAGCTATTATATCGAGGGCAATGTCAACTCAAAATATGCTGATGTCTCTGCCGACAACTGGACCATCGGTCTATTCAACCAGATCGATAAGGGGCAGAAAGTTGACTACCATAATGGCACTGAGGAAGAAATGCACGCTTTCGTTCCTATGGAGTTCGCCGCTGTCACTACCCATACTGCTGAGCAAGCTTTTGATCGAGTTCTCAAATACGCAGGAGCATCCCTTAGCCGTGATGAATACGATCAAATGATGGTGAAGGATACACAAGAAGGTGCGGCAAGCTGCATCGTAAGCGGCATTGGCAAAGGATTGATCAATAGCCAGGATGACATCAAATACGCTGATGGCTCCACGGGATTCCCGAAACTCAATTCTCTCGAAGCCCCTGCCGATACCGATGGCGACGGTATGCCGGATGAATGGGAAACTGCCAATGGTCTGAATCCCAACGATCCGGAGGATGGTCCCGCTGTTGCTGAAAATGGTTACACCAACCTCGAAAACTATCTTAACAGTCTCGTAGCTCATATAGTCGAGGGTGGAAATGAAGGAGGCATTCTTCTTGAAGGTAAACAGGAATTCGGCACAGGAGTTGAAGAAATCACCGGCAATTCAGCCGCTGACAGCCGCTCTTTCAACCTCCAAGGCATCGAAGTAAACTCCGACGCAAAAGGAATCATAATCCAAAATGGCAAAAAAGTCCTAAAATAAAATTATAAGTTGTTGGTCAAATTAAAGTATAATATCAAAAATGCTTTATCTTCTGAATTTCAGAATCTAACACTTGCTTGAGCGTAGCTAATTATGCATTATGAATTATGAATTATGCATTCCTACTTACCCATATCAAGTCGATTCCTACCAAAATCTCAGATTCGAAACATATAATAATCCACAATTGTTAATAAAGAGGCGACCCTAAAAAAGTCGCCTCTTAACTCATCCGTCAAAGACCTTAAGGACCTTAAAGACCTTAAAGACCTTAACCCCCTACCCCCCTAAAACCCAAAAGACTATGGAAATAATAAAAAATAAAGAATTCGGAGGCGAACGCCCCCTTTTTGAATCACATAACGTAAGATTAGAAAATGTAGTGATTCGTGCCGGTGAATCTGCCATCAAAGAATGCAGCGACATCGAAGCCATCGACTGCACTTTTGAAGGCAACTATCCATTCTGGCACGTCCACCGTTTCCTCATCGACCATTGCTATTTTGCCGTTGGAGGAAGATCAGCACTATGGTATAGCGACCATCTAAAGATGAAAGACACCGTAATCGACGCTCCCAAGATGTTTCGCGAAATGTATGACCTTGACATTGAAAATGTCGTCATGAACGATGCCGATGAAGTATTCTGGCGTTGCAAGGATATCAAGATTAAGAATCTAAAGCTTCATGACGGCACTTACCCATTCATGTTCAGTGAGAACATCGAAGTCGACGGTCTCGAATCCGACAGCAAGTACGTATTCCAATATGTAAAAAATGTTGTGATCCGCAATGCCAAGATCACTACCAAGGATGCTTTCTGGGAAGTGGAGAATGTCACAATCTATGACTCCGAACTTAATGGCGAATACCTCGGATGGCATTCCAAAAACCTACGTCTCGTCAATTGCCACATCACCGGCGAGCAACCCCTCTGCTATGCCGAAAATCTGACTCTTGAGAATTGTACATTCGGCCCGGACTGCGACCGTGCTTTCGAATATTCGAATGTCAACGCCTTAATTTCAGGCAAAATCACAAATATCAAGAACCCGACTTCAGGCCACATCGTTGCGGATGAGATTGGTTCAGTGACAATTGACAAGAACATAAAGGCTCCAGCCAACTGCAAAATAGAGCTAAAAAACGGCAAAGAAATTTCCTTCGATTAAATGCCATTATAGAAATTACCTCCACAATATCTTATTTGTTTCGGTGTCCGAGCTTCAGCTCGGCTCATACCCTTACTCCACAACTCCACAACCCCACAACATGAACCACAACTTCGACACAATAATACCACGCCGCGGCACTCTCTCCTACAAATGGGATAGCGCGCCCGAAGGAGTCCTGCCAATGTGGGTCGCCGACATGGACTTCAAGACAGCACCCGCTATCATCGACGCCCTACGCAAGCGAGTCGACAACGGCATTTTCGGATATACCCGAGTCCCCGACGAATACTACGACGCAGTGACCTCATGGTTCAGCAAAAAACATGGTTGGCAAATCGACCGCGACATGATCATCTACACCTCCGGCGTAGTGCCCGCAATCTCTGCAATCATCAAAGCCCTTGCAAACCCTGGAGAAAAGGTAATTGTCCAGACACCGGTATACAACTGCTTCTTCTCCTCTATCCGCAACAACGGATGCGTGATTATGGAGAGCCCACTTGTCAAAAACGGTGACACTTACGACATCGACTTCGACCGACTGGAAAAGGATGCCTCAGATCCAGACGCTTCATTAATGCTACTCTGCAATCCTCATAACCCGGCAGGGCGAGTTTGGAGCAACGATGAACTGACGCGCATAGCCGAAATCTGCCGTCGCCACGATGTGACAGTGATTTCTGATGAAATACACTGCGAGTTCGTCTTCGATGGATACAAGTA
>CAMWQY010000261.1 GCA_947176355.1 uncultured Porphyromonadaceae bacterium | reverse complement strand
GCGGAGCATGCTTTATTACGTTATTTGACTCGGCATGACGCACTCGGAGAGTGCTCGCAACTCCGGGGGTGTGCGACCTTTTTTATAAATTTAACTAAAATTTTGTTGGGAAATATAATTTTTTATCGTAATTTTGCATTTCTTAGACATTTTATCATCTAACAATTGACAACTGATAACTAACATAATCAAGCTTGACATTATGAAAAAACGATTATTGCTCGCCGTCGCAGCATTTTTTGCCATTGCTCCGACGATTACAGCCCAGCGAGTGACCGACGAACTCGGGCGTGGCCTCGTAGCCATGAAGACCGATGGCGGCGTATTCTGCACTTGGCGTATCAACGCCAATGAATGGGACGGAACGGAATACAACATCTACCGCGGCTCCACCAAACTCAACAGCACTCCCCTGAAAGTATCCAACTTCACCGACGCCTCCGGCTCTGCGGATGCCACCTACACCGTCCGCCCCGTAATCAACGGTGTGGAAGCAGATGCCTGCTCCCCCGTGAAGGTATGGGAGAAAAACTATACCGTCATCAAGCCCCAGCATGCCCCTGAAATTAAAGCAGGTCTCGTGCCTAACGATGCTACAGTGGCAGATGTAGACGGCGACGGCGAACTTGAGATCATCATGAAGTATGACAACCAAGCTCCCAGCTACGGCAAAGGCGACAATGGCATCTTCACCGTCGTAGAATGTCTCGAGATGGACGGAAGCGTGAAGTGGTGGATCAACTTCGGTCCGAACATCGGCGACTTCCAGAACAATGAAATCAATATAATAGCCACTGACTGGGATGGCGACGGTAAGGCGGAAGTAGTGTTCCGTGCAGCTGACGGCACCATCATCCACCATGCAGACGGCTCCACCTATACAGTGGGCGATCCCTCGCTCAATTACCGTGGCACCGGCGATGCTTTTCCTTCCGGACAGTGGTTTATACACTGGGGTAAGGAATATCTTGTATATGCCAACGGCGAGACCTGCCAGCCTTACGAATGCATCGACTACCCTCTCGTACGCGTAGAGCCGGAAAACAACCCCAACGGACTCCTCAGCGGAGGAGCCTACGATGATCTCGTAAACAAGGAATGGGGCGACGGCTACGGCCACCGTTCTTCAAAATACTTCTTCGGAGCTCCTTATCTGGATGGACGCAAGCCAAGTCTATTCCTCGCGCGCGGTATCTACACCAAGCATAAGATGATCGCTTACGACATCGATCCGGTCAACCACAAACTCGTAGAACGCTGGCGTTGGAACAGCATCGGATGGCCATGGCAGGGTCAAGGCTACCACAATTTCGGTATCGCAGACGTTGACTGGGACGGCCGCGATGAAATCGTATATGGCTCTATGGTGATCGACGACAACGGCTTCGGACTTTCCACTACCGGACTTGGACACGGCGATGCCCAGCACTGCAGTGACTTTGACCCTTATACCCACGGACAGGAGATCTTCGCTTGCAACGAAGACAGCCCTAATAACAATTACCGTGATGCAACTACCTCCAAGATATATTACCGCACTACCGGCGGCAACGACGACGGACGCTCCAATATGGGCAACTTCATCGACGAATACCCCGGTGCTGAAGGTTTATCCTCACGCGATGCAGCCCTCATCGGAGGAGCTTCTCACAAGGCAATCGTAGGCGACAATAAATCCACTGTCACCATCACCCAAAACTTCCGAGTATACTGGGACGGTGACCTATGCGACGAATCTTTCGACTACAACAGCGGCAAGAACACTCAGGGGGCAATCTACAAAGCCAAAGGGGGCAAAATTGCCATACTCGAAGGCAGCAAGACCAACAACGACACCAAGGGCACTCCATGCTTCCAGGGTGACATCCTCGGCGACTGGCGCGAGGAATACATCATGCGCGACGGCGACAACAATATACGCGTCTATACCACCGACTACCCGACTGAATACCGTGTATACTCTCTCTGGTATGACCATCAGTACCGCAACGCCATGAACTGGCAGATGTGCGGCTACAACCAGCCTCCTCACACAAGCTTCATGCTCAGTGCATTTGAAGACAGAATCGTGCCTCCTGCACCTCTGACCATGACGGGACGCACCGAAGTAGCCAACAACGGCACTATCGACGCTTCCCTCAACGGCAAACACGCAATCGTATGCGAGACAGGCAACATGACACTCACGGCAGCCGATGGCGTGGCACCTTCTATACTCACTGTCAACACTCCGACTTGGGTGGAAGGACACAACGACAATGACAATATCACCACCAAGACTTACACTCATACCATCTCCGCCGGCTCTTTCGGCGGCGACATGCGACTGATCAAGCAAGGCGACGGTAAGCTCGTGCTCCCAGCCGGTACGCACCCTTATACAGGAAAGACTGAAATCTGGGCAGGCACAGTGGCATTGGATGGAGAACTCTCCAACAGCCCCGTCTGGATGAACAACTTCGCAGTGATCGAGACTTCTTCACTCAAGGCTCCAAAGGGGATTGACATGAATTATGCATCTGTAATCCGCCTTGGCGACAAGACAGCTGCAGGCTCTCTTACCACGGGAGAACTCACCCTTGGTTTTGGATCAATCATCGAGCTCGATGCTTTTGCCGACCAATCCATCGACCAAGTCAATGCTACTAAACTCGTAATCGAGAAGAAAGACTGGACCAACGGTCCGGAATATCTCCAGCCGATCATTAAATTCACTCCTCACCTGGTTGACGCTGACACTCCCCTACCCTCCGGCAAATACCTTATAGGAGAAATCGGAGAAATCAGCGGAAACTTGTCTGACATCATCCTTCTTGGTATTGATGAAATGAAGAAGGATCTTATCTATGAAGGGGGCAAACTATACGTTAACCTCTCTGCATATCAGTCAGGCATCAAGACCTGGATGGGTGGTGAGACCGCTATGTGGGACATTGATCATTCCAATGCTTTCAAGAATCAAGAGACAGGCTCTGAAGATGTGTTTGTGCCGGGCGACGAAGTAATCTTTGATGATTCGGCACTTACTACAGACGTGACTATCAATGGACTCCTGAAGCCATCAGCTGTGACATTCAAGAATGATGAAAAAGACTTCACTCTCTCGGGCGAAGGACAGATAGTAGGCAATGCGAAACTTGTCAAGGAAGGCAACGGCACTCTTACCATCAACAATATCAACAGCTACACAGGAGGCACTTACATCAATGCCGGAAAAGTGATTGCCGGCGCATTTGCCAATAATATCGGCAACGATTTGGGAGCACTTTCCGATGTCAATTCACGCATCTATATCAGCAACGACGCTACTCTCGGAGTCAACGCTTCCGGAACACTCGGGCAGCGTATCTCGATGTCGAACGGCAATGCCGCTATCGAGGTGCCGGATGGCATTAACCTTACTATTTCCAACGGCATCGGAGCCGGCGGACTTGGACAGAAACTCTATAAGCGCGGAAAAGGAACTCTCAATCTTGCAGGTGGAAATTCTATGAGCCGCCTTGTCATTGAAGGTGGCACTGTGAATGCCGCTGAAGTGAATAATGTAATTTCTCTTCCCGGTACGGTAGAATTTATCGATGGCGCTCTTTGGGATCCGGAGAGCATGTATACATACAGCAGCAACCCGACCAACTACTATATCGGTGAAGACAACAGGGGTTCTCTATATCTTGATTCACGATGCACATATACCGGTAAGCTTACAGGAGCAGGAACATTCAGCATTTACGCTGCGGGCGTTCGCTGCGATCTCAAAGGCGACTGGTCAGGTTTCGAGGGAGAACTCGTGGCAGGCTACCACAAGCGTGGCGCATACGATCCTGATTTGAAATGGGACAACAATTTCGGTCTTCCTAAGGCAACTCTTAACATACCGTCAGGAGTTACATTCAATGGTCAGGGCTACAATATAACTCTTGGCAACCTTAAGGGTAATGGCAAACTTCATACAACCGGAACAGTTACTATCGGCAATGACGAGAAGGCTATCTCTTCAAATGTTGAATTCAGCGGCAAACCGAAGATTGTCAAGACCGGCAAGTGCGATCTTATTCTTGGCAAATTGATGACTGAGATTGCCAGCCTCAATGCAATGGCGGGCACTGTATCTCTCAATGCTACCAAGTCTCCG
>CAMWQY010000260.1 GCA_947176355.1 uncultured Porphyromonadaceae bacterium | reverse complement strand
ACATGGTGGGCATAAGCAACAGCAGCTACTTCTCACGCCTCTTCCAGAAGCAATTCGGTGTGAAGCCATCCGAATTTAAAGGATAACGGATATACGGAAATCTAAAGCCTAATCCAATAAAAAATGACCGTATATTAGGAAATAGGAGGATTTTTTATTAATTTTGCGAGATTTTTTGAATAGAATTTGATTTTTAAACTAATTTTTTCTTACTAACATCAATAATTCTACATGAACAAAACTTTCATCAAGACGCCCGGCGCTTTAGCATTGCTGGCAATCTTGGCTTCGGTATCATGTACGGACAGGACCGACCCTGCCGACACTGGAGGTGTTGGAGTGGAGGGCACCGTTCGGTTTGCTTTCCGCGGAGTTCCGTATCAGGACTCATCTGACGATGCGACGGAAATGCTGTCGCAAGTCAACGTGTTCCACTTCAAGGGTGAGGATTTCTTTCTCCGTACGGACATAGACGATCCGTATGCTGAAGGCCTGAGTCTTCCCACCAACGGCACCACCCGTGTCTATTGCGTGTCAGGAGCAGCCCTTAATCCTGAAACCGGAATGAAGGAAGCAGACTTCCTGAACTTGACAGTGACCTGCAGCCAAGGAGCGGAAAAATCACCGATGTTCTATTCAGGATCCATCGACTTCTCCGAAGAGAACCTGAGCAACCGCCGGGTGGATATCGAAATGAAGCGTGGCGTGGCACGCATCGACTTTACAAACACCATTGACCCTGAGATAATCATCAACAAGGTCATCGTCGAAGACGCACCTGCTTCAACATTCGTAATTCCATGTGGCAGCATGCCTGATGAGGCTACCGTGACCTTCTCGCGGGAGTTTGCCGAACCTTTCCAGGGTGTGGAGACAGGTATGTTCCAGATCTTCGAGTCGACTCGCCCGGTCAATATCCGCGTTCTCGGCGAATACGGCGACACACCAATCAATCTCCTGACCACCATCCCGGCTGTAGAGCGCAACAAGGTCTACACTCTTCAGATCACCAACGTCAACTCCAACGTAGCCGGCACATTCACATACAAGGACTGGGAAGAAGGAAGCACAACGGGGGCACATCCCTCTACAAGCTACGACATATTCATCGACAAGCTGAATTCCGTGATTCCTGAAGGTGTCGAAGTCGATTATGGTAAAAACATTGTGACCGTCCCCTTCGCAGGAGCAAAAGACATGAAGCTCGCATTCCTTGCCGAGACCAAGATAAGCCTTGCTTCGATAGAGGGCGAGATCTCCACCGCCAAGATCAAGGCTAACGAGCCGATCAAGGTGGAAGAGGGCTACCTCTCTTCTTTCAACGTCACCATTGATCCCAACAAGCGACTCGCCTATAATGTCCTCCTCAACCTAAAAGACGAAAAGGGCAGATACAACTTCGTAGAAATCAAGGTGCTCGACGACAAGACCCGCACAATCGAGACAGTAGAGATAGGAGGCGCAACATGGATGGCGTTCAACTGCACCGGTCCCGATCTGAGCAAACAGGTATACCCGGTCGACGGTCTTTCCATTGAAGAGACTTACATCAACAACTGGGTAGGTGCCGTCGGCAACCTGTACCAGTTCGGTCGTCAGTATGCCTACATACCCTATAGAGGCTATAACCCATGCAACAACCTCGGAGGTCAGTCACAAGACATGCCGTGGGTCAACTATTCCCATATGCCCTGCCCCGAAGGCTACCACGTGGCTACTCTCCAGGAGTTCAGGACCCTATGTCCGAGCGGTACCCAAATCCCCGGAACTTACACGGCAGGCAATGGAGAGAGCATTACAGTGACCATACACGCTGTAGAAGGCACAATCCAGACCCCGACCAATGTAGGCGGCCAAATACGCTATATGAAGTTCACATCAAACGACACAGGCAACGTCCTTATCCTCCCCATTGCAGGATATAAGAGCGACAAGAGCACTGCCGCAAACCCGGTATTCGGACGCAATGCAGTCTACTGGACCAACTCCAACATAAGCTGCTGGGGTGGACACGCAAGAGCATTCCGCTTCATGTTTGAAGGTGGCGAATCCTGCAAGATGGAGGAATTCCAGTGGCCTATGGAGGCTTTTGCATACGTAAGAGCAATTAAAAACGTAGAATCTAACGAGGAATGAAGATGAAACTCACAAAAAATATATTTCTGGCTATATCTCTCCTTACTCTTGCCGGATGTGCCGAAGATGAGTTCTCCCGCGAATTACAGAATTATGGAGAAAAACCCGGTGATGGGAAGGCGGTGTTCAACATTGCCACTGATGCCTCCCCGATCGGTATCATCACCCGTGCCGACGGCGAAGAGGCGAAGGCTCCTATAGCTGAGCTCCAGTGGCTGGTGGCAGATAAGAACGGTAAGATTCTTGACCACTACTACGGCAGAGTCAACGATCAGAACAACCAAATCTCTATCGAGGGGCTGCCTTACGGCGACTACAGCCTCCTCTGCCTCGCTACCCTAAATGAGGCGGAAGGGATAAGTTTCAGCAATCCAGAATACGTGGAAGACCAGTGGATGGTCAATGAAAAGGGGAGCGAACCTGTAGACGGGATTTACTGCTATAAGAAGGTTCCGTTCACCCTCGGTGCCGAGGGAATAAACTCTGAAGTTATCCTCGAGCACATTGCAGCGAAGGTCAGCGTCGACATAGAGATGCAGAATATCTCTCAGTGGCGCCACGTCAAGAAAGTGTCCGTGACATTCAATGAAGGAATTCCCGCTTCCCTCAATGCAGGTGGCACTTACAGCGGATCAAATGGAGTGAAGTCTTACAACATCTACGATCCCTCAGGGTCCTTCACCTTCACCACATTCCCTTCTGACCAGCCTGTCAGCGGATATGTAGAGATTGAATCAAGCCGAGACAAAGGTGATGACTTTACCCAGCGCTATGATTTCTCCGACCTCGTGCTTGAGGCAGGAAAAATCGCACACCTTAACCTTGAATACCGTCACCCCGAACAGGAGTCAGGACTTCTTTATGTAGCTAAAGACGAGCAGTGGCGTTTTGATATCGGCACAATGCTACTTCCCGATGAGCCCAGAGAAGTGTTCTACAACAACAACGAGCGCTGGTTCTATACAGACGAACCTCTTCAGGTGTATATGTGCAATGATGGCAAGATGGGTGTGAGATACTATTCTCCTTTCAGTCTTAAGGACATAAGGGTTAAAGCCTGCTTCAACAAGGTTTCTCCCGAATGGGTTGATCTCGCAGTCATCGAAGAAGTAAATCCCTTCGAGGAAGCATTCTTCACTCTTCCCATCACTCAGCATGACTGCGTGTTTGACGGCGAAAGCGGACGAAAAGTAAAAATCCCGGCTATACCCGACCTTACTCCCGGAGACGTATCACTGAAGTTTGAATGGGACAAAGAAGACCCATTCATGAAGAAGATTTCAGAGATAAAACTGCATTGGTTCATTCGCTTCTGTGCGTTCGGTGCCGATGAGGGCCACGCCTACTGGCGTCACATGGATCCTGTTCTCTGCCGTCACGCAGCCGCATGTGCGTACAACATGACTTATTTGTTCTCAAGCCAAGAATTCTTGGATGAACTCCAGAAATGGGATGGAAAACTCATCCATTGTGGACAAATTGTGGTGCTTGACAACATTATAGCCGGCATTAAAAGGCATGGTGGCCTCAATATGGGCAAAGTGGAAGGTTCATTCGTAGTCGGACTCGGAGGCGGCCATACATTCGGCATGGCTGACTGGTGCTATTGGAACTTCTATCCTGACAGAACCCCCGTAGGCGGCAATCCCCACAACACAGCGCGCGACACGATGTTCCATGAGTTCGGTCACTGCCTCGGCTACGGCCACGACGGCAACATGACATATGGCGACGCATGGACAGTGCTTTGCTCAAGAGCGCTTTGTGAATTAGGATGGGCAGGCAAGCTTCCGGTAGGAAACTACACGGATGTGGCAAAACTGACCGAGTAATCATCCCCATTGCAACCTGAACAATAACCTCATAACATCAGACACAAATGACCAACAATATATTTAAAGCCAAGACAGGCGTTTTCGCCCTCATCGGCATGCTGGGCCTCGCCGCCTGCTCCGACAAGGAAGACATACCTATGGCAGGAGGCGGCAATGAAGGTTCCGACTTCTCCGT
>CAMWQY010000259.1 GCA_947176355.1 uncultured Porphyromonadaceae bacterium | reverse complement strand
CTTACGGATATGGTAAAGCAGAGAAGGGAGTGGCATGTGACTGTTCGGGGATGGTAATGAGCGTCTATCTGAAGGTTACCGGAATTAAACTGCCACGAAATAGCGCGCAGCAGCAGGACTTTTGCAAGAAATTGAAGAAAAAAGACGTTAAGATAGGAGATTTATGTTTTTTCGCTACAGGAAAAGATCCTGATAAGGTGTCGCATGTAGGAATTATGGTCGACGACAACAACTTTATCCATGCCTCAACTTCCAAAGGGGTAGTGATTTCTGATATGAGCCAGCCTTATTGGGTAAAGACTTTCAAAGGATTTGGGAGAGTGCCGGAGTAACTATCAACTATTAACGATCAACGATCAACGATCAACTTCTAACGATAAACGATCAATATAAAACGCAAAACGAAATAAATATGCCACAATTTACGCACCTTCACGTGCATTCACAATATAGCCTTCTTGATGGGAAGGCTTCAATACAAGAACTTGTAGACCGATCAATAGAACTTGGCATGAAGGGTATTGCCCTTACTGACCATGGCAATATGTTTGGTGTCAAGGAAATGTGGAACTATGTCAAAAAGAAGAATTCCGGTCTTCCTGAAGATCAGCAATTCAAGCTCATAATTGGCTGTGAGATGTATGTGGCCAAAGATAGGCTTACTGACCGCCGTGACAAAAGCGACAGAGGATACCATCTTATTGTTCTTGCCAAAAATCTCAAAGGATATAAAAACCTAATCAAGCTCGTAAGTAAGTCATGGACTGATGGTATGTATTTTAAGCCGCGTACTGACCGGTATGAACTTGAAGCACATAAGGAAGGCTTGATCATTTGCAGCGCTTGTCTTGGTGGGGAAGTGCCTCAATTTATCCTTAACGATGATTTGAAAGCTGCTGAAGAGAGGATCCTTTGGTATAAAAATACCTTTGGAGATGATTATTATCTTGAACTGCAGAGACATGAGACCTTTAAAGAAAATTCTAATCGTGGTGTATATCCTGAGCAATGCAAAGTGAATGAAGTGCTTGTATCGCTTGCCAGAAAACACAATATCAAATTGGTGGCTACCAACGATGTCCATTTCACATACGAAGATGATGCAGAAGCGCATGACCGATTGATATGCGTATCTATGCAGAAGACTTTCAATGAAGAGCGTCTGCATTATACAAAGCAGGAATGGCTGAAAAGTCCCGATGAGATGCTGAAAATCTTCAGCGACTATCCTGAAGCTCTTGAAAACACAATGGAGGTTCTTGATAAGGTGGAGTCTTATTCTATTGATCACTCCCCGATTATGCCTTTCTTCGAAATCCCGGCAGAGTTCGGCACTGAGGAAGAATATCGTTCGCGTATCACGGAAGAGGAACTTTATGATGAATTCACTCAGGATGAGAACGGCAATGTTGTGCTTTCGCGGGAAGAAGGAGAGAAGAAGATAGCAAGACTTGGAGGATACGACAAACTTTACCGAATTAAGTTTGAAGCCGATTATCTCAATAAGCTTACGATGGAGGGTGCCAAAAAGATTTATGGAGACCCACTTCCTGATGAAGTGGCAGAGCGCCTTAACTTCGAGCTATATATTATGAAGACGATGGGTTTCCCGGGCTACTTCCTCATTGTGCAGGACTTCATCAATACCGGTCGCAACAAACTTGGAGTCAGCATCGGTCCGGGACGTGGATCTGCAGCAGGCTCGGCAGCAGCATATTGCCTTGGTATCACCAGGGTCGACCCGATCAAATATGATCTGCTGTTTGAGAGATTCCTTAATCCTGACCGTATCTCACTCCCTGATATCGACGTCGACTTTGATGATGACGGTAGGTATGAGGTGCTGAAATATGTCACCGAAAAATATGGAGCAGAAAAAGTGGCACATATCATCACGTTCCAGACAATGGCTACTAAAAGTGCCATTGCCGATGTGGCTCGTGTGCTTGAAGTGTCGGTGGCTGAATCAAACCGTCTGAAGAAGTTGGTGCCTGACCGTCTTCCGGAAGTAAACGGAAAGGCTCCGAAGATCAACCTTAAGAATGTATTGAAATACAATAAGGACTTTGAACAAGAGACTCATAATCCGGATCCGAAAATCCGGGATACCATAAAATATGCCACTCAGCTCGAAGGGAATATCCGAGGCACCGGAATACACGCTTGCGGTGTGATCATTTGCCGCGATGAGATATCGGATTGGGTCCCTGTTTCAACCGCTACGGATGCTGACGGAACGAAACAGATCACCACTCAATACGAAGGAAGCATCATTGAAGACACAGGCTTGATTAAAATGGACTTCCTTGGTTTGAAGACACTTTCCATTATTAAAGAGACTCTTGCAAATATCAAGGCTTCCAAGGGAATAGATCTTGACATTGAGAGTATTCCTCTCGATGATCCGGCAACTTTCAAACTATATTGCGACGGACGCACTACTTCGACATTCCAGTTTGAATCTGCCGGTATGCGCACCTATCTTCGCCAGCTTCAACCCTCTAAGTTTGAAGACTTGATTGCGATGAACGCCCTTTATCGTCCGGGACCTATGGATTATATCCCGTCGTTTATCGCCAGAAAGCATGGACAGGAACCCATTGAGTATGACATCCCCATAATGGAGAAATATTTGAAGGAAACATACGGTGTCACTGTCTATCAAGAACAGGTCATGCTCCTTTCTCGCCTTCTTGCAAACTTCACACGCGGCGAGAGCGATATGCTCCGTAAGGCAATGGGTAAGAAGCAGATCGACAAGATGCAGAAGCTTAAGGTGAAGTTTATGGCTGAAGGTCAGAAAAATGGACACAAGGCGGAAGTGCTCGAAAAAATCTGGGCGGATTGGGAGAAATTTGCATCCTACGCTTTTAATAAGAGCCATGCTACTTGCTATAGTTGGGTGGCTTACCAGACCGGTTACCTAAAGGCAAATTATCCTGCAGAGTATATGGCAGGTGTCTTGAGTCGCAACCTTGGAGCTGCCGATAAACTTAAGGTGATCATCGACGAATGTTTGCGTATGGGTCTGAAGGTAATGGGTCCTGATGTTAATGAGTCGGTGGAAAAATTTGGTGTTTCAAAAGATGGCGTGATTCGTTTTGGATTAGGTGCCATAAAAGGTGTGGGACAGAATGCTGTCAGCACTATCATTGCGGAGCGAGAAAAGGACGGACCATATAAGGACATCTATGATTTTGTGGAGAGGGTTAACCTTTCTGGGTGCAACCGTGCGGCCATCGAATCCCTTGCCTTGGCAGGAGCTTTTGATAGTTTCGGAATAAAGAGGGAGATGCTGCTTCATCCAATGTTTGACACTACATACGCTGATATGCTGGTGAAATATGGTCAGAATTACCAGAATGACAAGAATTCACTCCAGCTGTCACTCTTTGGAGACTTTGAGACAATCGAGACCAATCGTCCTCCTTATCCGGATTTTGAATCTTGGAGTAGGATTAGGCTACTGGAAGAGGAGAAAAAACTCGTGCTGACCTATATTAGCGCACATCCTCTTGATGACTATTATATGGAACTGACTTATGGATGCAATGCAAATTGCTCTGATATTGAAGATAAGATGCAGCCGGGAGCCGTTCTGACCTTGGGCGGAATGGTGACTGATGCCGTCACAAAGACTACAAAAAGAGGACAGCCATACGGAAGGGTATCTGTTGAGGATTTCAATGGCAAGCATGAATTCGTATTCTTTGGGCGTGAATATGATTCCACATTCCAAAGGTTTAAGGTGGGGCAGCCGTATTATATAAAGAGTCAGGTACAGAGCAAGATGTTTAATCCTGCTGAGTTTGAATTAAAGGTAGTCGATGTTACTCCTCTTGAAAAAATGAAAGGAGGCATAGCCAATACTTTGACCATCTTATTAGACAGGAATGTAGTGGACAATGAAGTATTTGATTATCTTGGTTCGCTTGAACTGAAGCCTGAAGGGAGAAGTGGAGAGCTTTATCTTAACATCTATGACAAGGAGCGCCAGCAAAGCATAAAAATCCATAGCAGAAAGAGGATTCCTCTCGACAGATCTGTCCTTAATCAACTTGACTCAATGTCTGTGAGATACAATGTAACGACGGAAGATCGATAAACCAAATATTTAGTAAAGTTGTTATGAGTGTATGAAACACAAATTTTAATTTTACTGAATATTATGGAAAA
>CAMWQY010000258.1 GCA_947176355.1 uncultured Porphyromonadaceae bacterium | reverse complement strand
GGGACACATAATTCGCGGCATATCGCTATGCGTCTTGGGTCGTTGACCGGAGAGGATGTCCGTTTTATTCCTGATACAGACCCATATACTCAGACATTTGATGTAGATAAGGATAACTCTATAGGATTTGTATTCCCCGTATATGCTTGGGGAGTACCTCCTATAGTGCTTGATTTTATACGGAAACTTCCGGAATCCATCATTGCTTCAGTTGCAGATAACTCAACTTACATCTGGTGTGTGGCAACTTGCGGAGATGAGACCGGTATGGCTGTAGAAATGCTAAAAAAGGCACTTCGCAAAAGAGGAGTTAAGCTTTCAGCGTCTTGGAGTATCATTATGCCTAATGTATATGTCCTTTTGCCTGGATTCGGTACAGATCCTAAGGAGTTGGAACAGAAGAAGCTTGAAGAAGCCATCGGCAGGATTGCTTTGATTGGGGAGAAAATAAAGTCTAATGAAGAGGAGTGCGATGTGCATCTTGGATCGCTTCCCAGACTAAAGACATCGCTTGTCTATCCACTTTTTAGGAAATGGGGAGTAGATACTAAAAAATGGCATTATACTGATTCGTGCATTGGATGTGGTAAATGTGCTAAGGTGTGTCCGGTGGGCAATATAGCATTAGTGGATGGTCATCCACATTGGGGGAATGACTGTACGAGTTGCTGCGCTTGCTACCATGTGTGTCCAACTCACAGCACCCAGTATGGCAAAATCACTAAGAATATGGGTCAGTATTTCTTCACTCCATCTTCTATTTGAGAAGACGGAGTGAAATACGATGACGTATAGAATCAATATCGATGATTTTGACTTGTATGCGTTGTCCAAGATTCAGCACATCGGAAACGGAATTGATCCTCCGATCTGAGATTTGTGAGATGTGAAGAAGTCCATTTTCTTTTATCCCAAGATTTACGAATGCACCGAATGCAGTGATGTTGTTGACGATTCCCGGAATTTCCATCCCGACCGACAGATGCTCAAAGTCTTCCACGCCGGGGATGAAAGCCTCGTTGTCTTCGTCTGTGCGAGGGTCACGACCAGGTTTTCGGAGTTCAGCCACTATATCTGTCATTGTCTCAAGCCCCCCTATCCCTTTTTCTGCAAGAGACTTAACGTCGATTTTGTCAAGTAGAGGTCCATTTGCTGGAAGATCTGCAGGTTGAGCACCGATACTTTTTGCCATCTCCTTAACGAGATCGTAGCTTTCCGGATGTATTCCTGTGTTGTCGAGTGGTTCGTCGCCTCCTGGAATGCGTAGGAAACCGGCACTCAATTCGAATGCTTTATCACCGAGACGAGGTACTTTCTTCAGCTGTTTGCGTGTACGAAAATCACCGTTCTGCGCGCGATAAGCTACAATATTCTTTGCTAAAGCAGGTCCAATGCCTGAGACATACGATAGAAGTTGCTCACTGGCTGTATTTACGTCAACTCCGACAGCATTGACACAACTCATTACTGTATAGTCGAGCATATCCTTTAGTTTTGTCTGGTCTACATCATGCTGATATTGTCCGACGCCAATTGCTTTTGGATCAATTTTTACAAGCTCAGCAAGCGGGTCGATTAGACGGCGCCCGATGGATACGGCTCCTCTGACAGTGACATCCTTGTCCGGAAATTCTTTTCTTGCTACTTCTGATGCTGAGTAAACAGATGCACCATTTTCATTGACTACATACACCGCTTTTTCAGGGATTAGACCACTCCCTTTCACGAATTTCTCGGTTTCGCGTGAAGCAGTGCCATTGCCAATGGCTACGGTGTCAAGATGATGATTTTTGATAAGACGTTCTACAATTTGGGTTGCTCCGGCAAAGTCATTACGAGGAGGTACAGGATAGATTACGGAGTCGTCCAATAGATTTCCCTGCTGGTCGAGCGCAACCACCTTACAGCCGGTGCGATACCCGGGATCGATAGCAAGGATTCGGTGTCCTTTAAGCGGAGCATTGAGAAGAAGTTGCCTAAGATTTCCAGCAAATATGTCTATAGCAACTTTGTCGGCATTTTCCTTAAGTGAGGCAGACACTTCGTTTTCCACAGAAGGACAAATCAAACGTTTCCCGGCATCAGCAACAGCATCGTCGATGATTTTAGCACATTCTTTTGACGCATATCGCGGGCCAAAATTATCAATTAGTTTGTCGCGTAGTTCCGAACCTTTTTCGGGAAGAACATATTTTACTTTTATAAGCCCTTCAGTTTCAGCTCTTCGCAAAGCAAGGTATTGATGAGAGGGCATGCGGCGAACACTTTGAGAAAATTCCGAATACTGTGAGTATGGTGATTGCTCAAGTTCTGATGCTTTGTCCTTAGCGGGTGTCGATTCCAGAGTCCCTACGCGATTATAATAATTTCTTGTGATATTGCGGAGCCTTGGAGATTCAGAAGCCCATTCAGCAATAATGTCAGATGCTCCGGCAAGTGCTTCTTCCACATCTTTGACATCATTCTTACCTACAAATTTTTGAGCAGCTTGCCGGCTCGATTCCGGCTTCCCTGACATCAGTATTCTTGCAAGTTCCTCAAGTCCTTTTTCTCTTGCGATTGTAGCTCGAGTGCGTTTCTTTGGTTTATAAGGGGCGTATATATCCTCCAGTTCTGTCATAGTGGAAGCTTTGGCAAGCAACTCATCGATTTTGGCGTCGAGTGCACCGGCTTCTTCAATGGCAGATCTGATGAAGTCTCGTCGTGCTATTAGTTCTCGTTCTGATTTGAGAGCACTTTCTACGGAGCGAATCTCCACTTCGTCCATGCTTCCGGTGAGTTCCTTTCTGTATCGGCTGATGAATGGGACGGTGGCACCATCATCAAGTAGTTTTATGACGGCAGCAACCCTATTGGAAGGGAGGCTGGTTTTAGAGGCAACAGCAGTTGCTAAAATATTGTCGAGTTTCATTTACGTGCAAAATTTGAATACAAAATTAGCGAATCTTTTTTTAATTTGCAAACTTGGAGACCGATACTGACCGGTTGGGACGGAGCCTGAATATGTTTGGGAAAATGGATAATTTTTATTAATTTTGCATGTATAAAAATGATTTAGGTATGAGTGAATGTCGGAATTTCATTGTGAGGTTTGAGAGTGAGAGGATAGGATATGGGAAAGTGGTATTGGATAATTCTGCCAAAGGTGGGATACCGGCAGGAGTGACTGCCATAGTAGGTAAGAACGGAAGCGGAAAGACTACATTGGGAAATGTGTTGGCTAAAGGACGCTATGCATACGGGAATCGTTTGGCTTTTGATGAGAAAATCAAACTTGTTAAAATGCTTACGTTTACGGATATTCATTCATTTACCGGTATCGATGTCCAGTATTATAATCAGAGGATGGAGGCAACTGCAAATGATTACGTTCCTACGGTTGGGGATATTTTCAAGGAGAAGCTCGAGTCGCAGGAATGGAAAAAATATTCTGACGCTTTTCGATTGCATGATATTGTGGGCAAGAAAATCAATTATCTATCGAGTGGAGAGTTGAGGAAACTATTGATCATCAATGCGCTATGCGAAAAGCCGGATTTGCTTATACTTGATAATCCATACATAGGATTGGATGCAGACTCTCGCAAGGATTTTGATGCTGCCATGATTATGTTGAAAGATAATGGAGTATCTGTTGTGTTTCTTCTTTGTGATGAAGTGGATGTGCCGGATTATGTGGATAGTTTGATCGAGATGGAGGATTGTCGGATTGGGTATCCGGTATTGATAGATGGAACTGATAGGGTTGATAGGGTTGATGATGATAAAGGGGCTGATGAGTCTAATAAGTCTAATAAGTCTAATGTGACTAATTGGGTTGAGGACCTTTCTTCTGATTCTATACCGGCTAAGATTGGAGAGAGCAAGTATAGTGATTGTGATGTAGTATTTGCTATACGGGATGGCCATGCACGGTATGGTGATAAAGTGATTTTTGAAGGGTTTGATTGGGAGGTCAGGAGAGGGGAGTGTTGGGCTTTGAAAGGACCTAACGGCTCCGGAAAGTCGTTGCTTTTGAGTATGATCTGTGCGGATAACCCGCAGGGGTATGCTAATGATATAACTTTGTTTGACAGGCGACGCGGGACAGGGGAGAGTATATGGGAGATCAAGGATTCTATTGGGTATGTGTGTCCTGAGATGCAATTGTATTTTAAGTCGAATGATTCAGTAAGGGAGATAATCATTCAGGGGA
>CAMWQY010000257.1 GCA_947176355.1 uncultured Porphyromonadaceae bacterium | reverse complement strand
CGTGAATATATCTATGATCACATGCTTCGTCAGGTCAACGACAAATTCTACGACGAAAATCTCCATGGTGTAGACTGGGCTTTCTATGGCGACCATTACCGCAAATTCCTCCCATACATATCAAACAACCGTGATTTTGCAGAAATGCTTAGTGAGATACTCGGTGAGCTTAATGCCTCACATACAGGCGGACGGGCCTACGGCAATGGGGCTTCGTTATCGACAGCTTCGTTAGGAGCGTATTTCGATGAAGAATATGATGGCAATGGTCTTAAGATTGCAGAGATTATAGCGAGAGGCCCTCTTTCTACCAAATCTGCCGACCTCAAGGCTGGTGATGTCATTATAGCGATAGATGGTGAAAATATCGCCCCGCATCAGGACGTGAATTCTATGCTTGATGGCAAAGCCGGTAAGAAAGTTCGTCTATCTGTAAAGAATGCCTCTGGAAAGACTCGCGACGTTACGGTTCGGCCTGTGTCGATGGGGACGCTATCAAGTCTCAGCTATGATCGTTGGGTGGAACGCAACGAGAAACTTGTAGATAGTATTTCTAATGGAAAGATTGGATATATCCATGTGGAAGGAATGAATACGTCAAGCTATCAGAATGCTTACGAACGTTTGCTTGGTAAATATCGCAATTGCGATGCAGTGGTGGTAGACACTCGCTATAATGGTGGTGGCTGGCTTCATAACGACCTTGCAATCCTCCTTAATGGAAAGGAATATGCTCAATATACACCCCGAGGTCAATATATTGGCAGCGAGCCTTGGGCACAATGGACAAAACCATCAGTGATGCTCGTGAATGAATGCAACTACAGTGATGCATCAGGCACTCCCTACGTGTTCCAGACTCTCGGAATAGGGGATGTAGTTGGAGCTCCTATTCCCGGAACTATGACTGCCGTGTGGTGGGAAACTCAGATAGATCCAAGTCTTGTCTTCGGTATTCCTCAGGTGACCAATCTTTCTGTCGACGGCAAGCCTCTTGAGAATACCCAGCTGAATCCTGACGTCATCATCTACAATGCCCCTGCCGATGTGGAAGCCGGACATGACGCACAGCTTGAAGGAGCAGTGAAACACCTCCTAAAGATTAAAGACAAAAAATAAAAGAATTAATATTGATATGATAAAGGCGGAATCCAATGGGACTCCGCCTTTAATATTGTAATATTAATAGTCTATAATTGATCGTTAATCGTTAATCGTTGATCGTTTATAGTTTAATGTTAGTCTTTAGGCTTTGAGCTTTGCGATTGTGTCCAAAGCTTCGCGGCATTTGTCAGTGACATACTTCCAGTCGCCGGCTGCAACTTTGTCTTTCGGGAAAAGCTTAGAGCCCATGCCTACACAGTAGACACCTGCGGCAAACCAGCCCTTGAGGTTTTCTTCAGTAGGTTCTACTCCTCCGGTCACCATGATCTTTGACCATGGCATCGGAGCCATAAGTCCTTTGACGAATTTTGGTCCGAGCACATCTCCGGGGAATACCTTGCAAAGGTCGCATCCTACTTCCTGTGCGAAACCGATTTCAGAAACTGTGCCACATCCAGGGGTATAAGGCACAAGACGACGGTTGCAGACCTTAGCTACTTCAGGATTGAAGAGTGGTCCGACTACGAAGCAAGCGCCCTGCTGGATATATAGGGAAGCAGCTGCAGGCTCTACGATGGAGCCTACGCCAAGTGCGAGTTCAGGACATTCCTTAGCTGCAAACTTTACTACTTCTGCAAAAACTTCATGGGCGAAATCGCCACGGTTTGTAAATTCAAATGCACGTACTCCACCGTCGTAGCATGCCTTAACTACAGCTTTTGCTACTTCCACATCTTTGTGGTAGAATACCGGCACCATAGGAGCCTCTGCCATCTTGGCGAGCACCTGTTGCTTATCGAATTTTGCCATTTTTTTAGTTTTCAGTTTTCTTTAACGTTGTACTCGGCCGTTGGCACTGCCTCCTGCGAGGGCTTCTACTTCTGCGATAGTCACAAGGTTGAAGTCGCCGTTGATGGTCTGCTTGAGTGCTGATGCTGCTACTGCAAATTCAAGAGCCTCTCCCTGTGTCTCCTTGTGGAGAAGACCATAGATGAGACCTCCGGAGAAAGAGTCTCCTCCACCTACGCGGTCTACGATCGGGTTGATATCGTAACGTTTTGATTCATAGAATTCCTTGCCATCATATATCATTGCCTTCCAACCATTGTGGCTTGCTGAGTAAGACTCGCGAAGTGTAGACACTACATATTTGAATCCGAACTCTTCAGCCATGGCTTTGAATATGCCTTTGTATCCTTCTGCAGAAGTCTCACCAGCCTCAACGTCTGCATCTGGCTTGAAGCCGAGACATAGTTCTGCGTCTTCTTCATTGCCGATACATACGTCTACATACTTCATAAGCGGACGCATGATGGATTGGGCTTTTTCTTTAGTCCACAGTTTCTTACGGAAATTTAGGTCGACTGACACAGTGACGCCATTACGCTTGGCAGCCTCGCATGCAAGGCGAGTTAGTTCTGCAGCCTTGTCGCTGATAGCAGGAGTGATGCCGCTCCAGTGAAACCAGTCGGCACCCTTCATGATCTCATCGAAATCGAAATCAGAAGGATCTGCCTCTGAGATAGCTGAGTGGGCGCGGTCGTAGATCACCTTTGATGGGCGCATTGAAGCACCGGTCTCGCAATAGTAGATACCTACTCGGTCGCCACCACGAGCGATATACTGAGTGTCGACACCATAACGACGCAGAGCATTTACTGCTGCTTGTCCGATTTCATGAGTAGGCAGTTTAGTTACAAACTTTGCGTCCATACCATAGTTGGCGCAACTTACAGCGACATTTGCTTCACCGCCACCCCAGATGACTTCGAAGTTGTCTGACTGAATGAATCGCCTAAATCCTTGAGGCGAAAGACGGAGCATTATTTCTCCAAGAGTGATTACACGTTTCATATTAGGGTTATTACATGTTTCGTAGTGCAAATTTAAGCAAATATTTGCAAACAACATAATATTACATAAGAAAAAATTATTTTTTTCGTTTCTTATACAGCTACGCATCTGTGCGTGTTGAATTATTGAATGAATTTTTTGACAACAAATAAGAGATATCGGAACGCCACGGGCTTCGTAATGCGCCTTGTGACTATGTTGGTCTTTGCCCTCAGTGCAATGTCTGCACAGGCTAAATGGGGTGACAAGATGCCCAACCGTCCGTATGCCGACTTTAAACGATGGCATTGGGGCTTTTCGGTAGGAACTCATGTGCAAGACCTCTCGTTTACCCATTCCGGCTTCATTTCAGAAGATGGACGTCAGTGGCAAATGGAAGTTCCTAACTTCTCTCCCGGTTTCAACGCTACCGTTCTTGGTGATCTTTGTCTGCACAAATATTTCAATGTCAGATTGTCTCCCGGTATGTATTTCGGATCCAAGACCGTCCACATGCTCGACTACAACAGCGGTGAAAACCAAGTGCAGGACATCAAAAGCGCTCTTGTCGTGATTCCTCTTGATTTGAAGATATCCGGTGATCGTCTTCATAATACCCGTCCATACGTGACGGCAGGTGTGATGGGGGTGCTCGACATATCTAAGAAGCGTTCAGATCCAATCGTCACCAATAATTTCGACACGATGCTGACTGTAGGGCTTGGATGCGATTTCTACCTCCCATTCTTCAAGCTCTGCCCTGAAATAAAGTTTTGTTTCGGACTTACGGATATATTGAAACACAATCGTCCGGACCTTGATGAAAATCCTGCCACCATGCAGATAACTCAATCATTGACCAAGATGAAGAGCAATATGGTGGTGCTCTCGTTTTATTTTGAATAAATGGAAAAGTCATTTCTTACAATACGCCTCATGGCATTTATGGCAGGCTGCTTCATAATTGCTCTCCTTCCCACTCCTGTGAGGGGGCAGAGCGATCCTTTGTATACGCAGGCTTGGGCTCTTCCTACACTCTATAATCCGGCAGCTGCAGGCTCTACCGATTTCCTTCGTATCAGAGGTGCAGCCCGTATGCAATGGGTAGGAATAAAAAATGCTCCCAAGAGCTTTACCGGAGCTGCCGACATTCCATTTAAGTTGCTTGGCAGAAGATGGGGCGGTGGCGTAAATATGACTCAGGAGGGAATTGGCCTTTTCAACAACACGTATATCAACGGTCAGATTAGCGGTAGACTGAA
>CAMWQY010000256.1 GCA_947176355.1 uncultured Porphyromonadaceae bacterium | reverse complement strand
CGGAATAAATTTGCATCTATCCCCAAAAATTGCTAATTTAGACCTCCCAAAGAAAAAAACAAACATCCCGTGCTTGGGCGCAAAGATGATTGTGTCTTAAATATAATCTTATATGAGCAAAAAGGAGAAGGAAGATAAGAATACTTTCATGAATCTCATGACTGACTTCGCATTCAAACACATGTTTGGATCCGTCAGCAGAAAACATATCCTCATCCAGTTTCTCAACATCATGTTTGAGAAAGAGGGTCTGCACGTCTATGACGTGACTTATCATGACAAGGAAGTCCTTCCCAAAAATATTTTCGGCAAGGTCATCAAATATGATGTCTACTGCACAAGCCCAAAGAATAAAGAACATTTCATTGTGGAGATGCAGAGAGTACATCATCCGGGCTTTGAGAACAGGGCAATCCTATATGCCATAAGAGCTGCCGGCAACCAGTTGAAGAAGGGACAGAAATATGAACTGAAACCGGTATATACAATTTTTCTTGTCAATTTCCACATGCCAAATCTGAAGCCCAAGGATCTTCATGATGTCAGGCTGATGGATATTGATTCGCATGAAATATTCTCCGATGTCCTGAGGCTTATGTTTGTGACACTTCCAGATGCCAAGAAGACATGGGAGCAATGCACGACCCAACAAGAAAAGATAATCTACCTCATAAAAAATTTGCACCGTATGGATAAAGAATCTGCAGCATACAAAAGTGGTGAGTTTGAAGATTTATTCAATGAAGCCGAATTAGATAATATGGTGGCTGAAGATGCAGTCGCCTACAGCGAGTCCAAATTAAGACTTGAGGATGAACTCGCCGCCCTGGATTATAATTATGAAAAAGGCATGACGCAAGGAAAGATAAAAGGAAGAGAAGAAGGAAGAAAAGAAGAAAAATTTGAGGTAGCCCGCAAAATGAAAAATGGGGGCATGTCCTTAGGCGATATAATGCTCTACACTGGTCTTTCCGAAAAGCAAATCTCCGACCTCTGACAGCCCTCCATCCTTTCCAAATGCACCCCTACCAACCGCCGGTTTGTCCCCCGCCCAAGCCGCTCGCGGCTCTCTAAGAGACAATCGACCCTCAATATAACAATACAACAACAATGACAACCCAAATACAGAAACATTCACACTTAGACGGACCGAGGTATCCCATAGGTATACAGACCTTCTCGAAGATTATCGAGGAAGGTTATACTTATGTAGATAAGACAGCCTATATAAAGGTCCTGCTGAGTCAGGGACAGTTCATTTTTCTGAGCCGCCCAAGACGCTTCGGGAAAAGTCTGTTGCTCTCAACTCTTGAAGCATATTTCGAGGGGCGTCGTGAGTTGTTTAAGGGACTCGCTGCCGACAGTATGGATCTTGACTGGACGCCTTCGCCGGTAATCAGATTTGATTTGAATGCCGAAAACTTCAGCCTTGATAACGGTCTGGAACTTATTCTGGACGCGCATCTTCGCAGATATGAAAAAATCTATGGTCGCGATCCAGAAGATATATCATTGTCACAGCGCTTTCGGACTTTGATAGAGAAAGCGTACGAGCATACGGGCCGAGGGGTAGTGATACTCATAGATGAGTATGATAAACCGTTGCTCGACATAGAGGAAGACAGTGAGCTTTATGAGAAGAACCAGCGAATCCTTAAGGGCTTCTTTGGGAATCTGAAATCAATGGACAGATATATCCGATTTGCTTTTATTACAGGTGTGGCTCGTTTCAGCAAGGTCAGCATCTTCAGCGACCTGAACAATCTCGACGATATATCTATTGACAGTGAATATGCTGATATTTGCGGATGGAGTGAGACTGAACTTGTAGCTACATTCCGCCCCGGTATAGAAGCACTTGCAGAGGAACGCAAGGAGGATTTCAATACTACTCTTGATGCCTTGCGTGAATACTATGACGGATATCTCTTCTCTCTAAAGGGATCGCGTCTCTTTAATCCTTTCAGTGTGCTTAGGTCGCTGAAAGCTAAAGAAATTGATGCTTATTGGTATTCTACAGGCACTCCTATATTCCTGACAAGAAGAATCCGTAATATTGCGATTTTCCCACCCGACATTAACGGAAAGATGTGCTCCAAGGAAGAACTGCTCGCTGTAGGCCTCAACGACAAGAATCCAATTCCTCTAATGTTCCAGACCGGATACCTGACTATCGCTGCTTACCATAAGGAAATGAATCTCTATGAGCTTCGTTTTCCTAACAAGGAGGTGGAAATCGGCTTCTACAAGCAGCTGCTTCCCACATACGTTCCTGCTGTTGGAGATCCATTCAGTCCTTTCAGCTTCTCGCTATTTAAGCGAGACCTTTTCAACGGCAAGCCACAAGAGTTTATGGAGCGTCTCAGAAGTCTCTTCAAGGATCTTCCCGGCGAAGATCATAGAGAGTCGACCTATAGAGCGGTCACATATCTCTTGGCTGTGCTTTGCGGCAGTCAGTCCATCGCCGAGCATCATGGATATAAGGGTAGAAGTGACATTGAAGTGATTGCGGGTAGCAACATTTACATATTCGAGTTTAAGTATAACAAGAGCGTGCAGAATGCAATGACGCAAATCTATGATCGCGATTATATCGGTCGCTTCGCAATGGATTCGCGGCAGTTGTGGCTAATAGCCGCCAATTATAACTCTAAACGTAGAGACCTCGAGTACAAGATCGATAGACCGAATACTCAAAAATTATTCAATAGTTTATAATTTATAATTAATAATTAATAGTTAATAATTAGTATATGAAATCGTCTGCTCTGCTCTCTTTCATGGTGTCTGTTCTTGGCAGCCTGCTGCCGGGGACGGCTTTTTCCGCCAATGAGGGGGGCAGCCATATTATAGGGCGTTTCGACTCGACTTTCATCGAGCTGGATTCCCTGATCTTCGGCTGTGACGCCAACCGCCAGACGATCTTCGCCGGCGGCGCAGTCCCCGCTATCAGTGAATCACAACCTCACGCCATTTCCCCTGAACTCGACCTCGCCCTGCAAGCCAATACCGCCGCCAAAATCCATGAAGGCAACGGTGCGACCGGTCTCCAACTCACGGGCCAGGCCTACTGGCGCATCGCCGGCAACGGTGGTGTCGACGACGTGGCTGGCGACACCGGACAGGGCTACTACAAGGCTAAGTTTCAGGCTGAGCTCCGATGGTATTTCCTCCAAAGCTCCCTCTTCGGGAAGGAGGGACGCCGCAACATCGCTGAGCTCGAGGAACGCATCGCAAGAGCCGGATATGAGAAGGAGAAGATCGACATAAACGAATTTATGGTGCAAAACCAGATAGACCGATACTATGACAGCATCACTTCCGGAGTGCTTCAACATCGCGTCGACCTCCTCCAACTTCTCGACGACGCCCAGCGCTATCTGCTCGGCAACGAGAATATTAAGGGTGACGACATCACCCGCACACTCAACGACCTCCTTGATGCTCAACGCAAGTTGACGGAAATAGAAGGCTCATATCCAAAGGCCCTTTCACTTGCCGGAATCAAGGCGACGACGGTTTCTATCGATTCAGCAGCGCTCATCAAGCACGTAGCAAGCGAGCAAGGGGACATGAAGATACTACAGCTCCGCATGGAGCTTCTCGAGCAGAGGGAGAAGAACGTAAAATGGTGGTCAAACATCAACGTTGCCCCCTTCATCCGCTACTCCAACTATTTCCGTAAGGTGCTCCCTGACACATACAATGTGGATGCCGGCTTGACCTTCACCATCCCTCTCAACGATGAATTCCGCCGCAAGAAACGGACTCTCGCCACGGAGAGGGCTGTGTTGGAGTCGGAGCAGGAACGCCTTAGCCGACGGGTGGCTGACAAGACGGCTATTGTAGTGGCGGAAGTAGGACGCCTTGACCGAGCTTCAATCAACGAGATAAAACGCATCAACGAGATAAAGAAATACCTGATCGAGCGCAATAACGCCTACCACAAAGGGAAAGGGGAGCACAACCGCCTCTCGCGAGCAAGGGAATACACGATGTATATTTCCTGCCTCGAAAGACTTATCGACTATCAGTATCGGCGTGACTGCCTGGTAGCAAACCTTCAGTCGCTGCTCCCTGACGAGACGATTTTGCGCTTTGTGCATTTTTCTCCCATATAATCTAAAATTTTGAATTTAAAATAATGAAAAACTTCACTTACCGCTCCCTCGACGAGCGTGAGAACATAGAGGAAATACT
>CAMWQY010000255.1 GCA_947176355.1 uncultured Porphyromonadaceae bacterium | reverse complement strand
GTTTATCGTATTCATCAACAAGGATTACAACTTGTTTGCCGGTCTTCTTATGAGCCGCCTCTATTATTGTAGCAAATCGTTGTGAAATATCGCTGTCTTTCACATCCACTTCGTATTTTTCCTCCCACTTTCTGAATAGCCTCTCGACAACTCCATCAAGAATCCCCTGTTCAGCATATTTATCAGTGTTAAGGTCAAGACGAAGCACAGGATATTCAGTCCAATCATATTCTATTGAGTCTATATGAAGCCCTTTGAAAAGATCCCTTTCACCCTTAAAAAAGTATTCAAGGGTAGACAGAAAGAGACTTTTTCCGAAGCGTCGGGGACGCGCCAGAAAATAAAATTTACTTTTGCTTCTGACCATCTTCTCAATGAAGGCCGTCTTGTCTACGTAGAAAGCATTTTCCTCGCGAAGGATCTTGAAGTTCTGCTGACCTATAGGGTATCTATCCTCGTAATACACAATTCACAACTTTTCTGCAAATTTAATGAATTATCCCTTAATCTCCAAATGATTTCCAACTCATTCTGCTTCCGACCACCAGATTGCAATGTTTTATTGAAATTATTTATAATACTTACGAAACCCAGCCAACCATTAAAGCAAAACTCAGCCAATCAATAAAGCAAAACAGCCAAAGCATAAAGTTTGTCTGGGTAGTCACATTAGAATGCTTTATAGATTAAGGTCCATATCACCGAGATCATCAAGCAAATCCTCAAGATCATCAGCGATCGAATCGTAATCATCAGGATCATCTATATCGTATATGTCTTCAACATCCTCCAGCTTCTCCTCGATTAATTCAACCAGCTCTTTGATTTGCTCAAATTCCTCGACACTCAGATCAAACATAAGTTGAGTATCCAAATCTTCCAGAACCTCCTTCAAGTCTGAAATATGGAAACGTCTATATCTCCTGAGTGCCGACCGCAGCTCCTCCAACCGCTCCTGCATCTCAGACACATCCCCCCACTTCCGCACGCCTTTTGTTTTCTCTATTATAATGCACCCAAGCTAAAGCAAGCCCAGCCTGCACCAATATATAAAGACAAGCATCCCATCTTCCGGGATGCTTGTCTTTATTAAATCCATAGAGAATCACTGAAGCAATTCCTACTGAACACCCTCCAGTCTGGACATCCTAAATAATCTGAAATGATCTTTATGGTTGATACCCTTGGCTTTGCGTCTGATGACAACACTCCGACAAGACGCTTGACAGTGTTCAGTCCAAGACGTTCTCCTGTAGCAGTCTCGATATCGAGCTGAAGCCAGGTAGCCCCCGCCGGGGTAGACACATCAACGCCCAACTTCTCGGAAAGTTTTTTGATGCATTCTCCTGTCAACTTCATAGTAACCTCCTTTCCACCCATTCTGTTCCTTCAAGAATAGGATTATCAATACGACGTGAAAAATATCCGACTGGAGAAAGCGCAAATGCCATATCGCACCCCATTACTATACACTCGGCAGCCTCATAAATAACAGCACCTTTTTTTACATTAAAATCTCCATCCTCGCATAATGTTTCCCCCGAGACCGTAGCGTTGATTTCCTGACGATAAAGTTCGTGCGAAAGGAAGTAACCATGATGATCATAGCACCTGACTACATCTTCTACAATCATTTGCTTGACATCCTCCACGCTTTTAGGAGCATAGTCATCTTCCTCATCTTCCATCTCATCAAAGAACATTTCGGCGAGTCTTTCGATGGTCCGTTCGTCGAGTGTTGCGATCACCTCCTTGGTTTCGCCTGCTTCCAGCAACACCCAAAAGAATTTCTTATCCATATTAAAAGTCATTTATAATTTATAATTCATAATTCATATTAAATCTTTTCTTCAAAATCCCACTTTCTTCATATTGTTTCTGTTAAGATACTCCTCCTTGCAGAACTCGCGTATCTGGGAAAGAGAAGGAGTTTCTCCCGTAATCACATACTCTATCTTGCACTTTCTCGCAATATTCTCGATTTGCCCTCCAGAAAAATCAAACGCTCCGGCAAGTTCCATACAGGCCTCCTCCGGCATCTCAGGGAGCATATCATGCCAAATCGCCTTTTTTGCTTCTGTTCCGGGCTTAGAGAATTCCACCTTGAAAAGGAAACGGCGGTCGAAAGCTTTGTCAAGACATCCCGTAAGATTGGTAGTGGCAATTACGATACCGTCAAGGTTCTCAAGCTCCTGCAAGATAATATTTTGCATGGCATTATCCATCTTCTCTACAGAATTATTCGTATTCTCAAGTCTCTGATTTATGATGGCATCCGCCTCATTTATAAAGAGAATCGGTATATTACGGCTCGCATTGCAAAGTCTGCGGTAGTTGTCAAAGACTCTTTTAATATTCTTCTCGCTCTCACCGACCCACTTGTCGCGAAGACCTGCTATATCAACCTGAAATATGTCTCGTCCGGTTTCTCTTGCAAGCTGGAAGACGCTTTCCGTCTTTCCTGTTCCCGGTGAGCCATAGAAAAGACACGCTATTCCTTTCCGCATTCCACATGCATTAAGACGTTTTTGCACATCTTTCAGTCCCTTCTTATGCATCAGCACCTTCAGACGCTCGATCTGATTCTGCTCAGCTTCGTTGTAATAAAGAGTCTTTGCCTTGATTTCCGTATGCTTTAGCAGATTGCGGTCTTTGGCATTCAAGATGCGTTCCTTTCTGAAATGAATCTTATAGCCTGGTAGCAGTTTCTCCTTACCCTTTTCAGTCAGTTGAAATAACTCAGTGTCTACCATTCCGTTCTGGCATGCGTGACTGAGATATCCCAGCCTTATCAATTCTTGACTTCCGTCCTGAAGGGCTATTGTCATTTCGTCGAAATCATCCTCATCTTCCAGCCATGCTGCGATATCATTGAGTCTTAGTCCCTCATTCTCTTTTCCCGCAAATCTTGCATAGTCTGCCACAGCCATAAGCAGAAGGAGCCGGGAAGAATCCTCTACCAGATTCATAATAATGTCACATAGTCCGAGATGGGTGTTGGCTTCGGTGAGTTGAAGCATCCAGCGATGATTCTCTTCTGTCGAGATATTCCCGTCCCTGCATTCTTTGCGAACATACTTGACAAGTCGGTCTACAAACGCCTGCAGTGAAAGCCCCTCAATCTTTTCCGGGACGAACGGCTGATTATGACGGAAAGCCGTAATAACCCCATATACGAGCTTGAAGCCTTGAAAGCAGCCGTTCATCTCCTGTGCTCCGCACTGATAGATCCAGCGTTTGTCTCTAAGATTCTCGATGTCGGGAGTCAGCGTCATCGTCTTTAGTCTTGAAAGGCCAAGAAACTTACCTAACTGTCGCCAAGACATGGACTCTCCAACCTCGCTCAGAATGGCCACAATCACCACCTGTCGGCGAGTAAGATTGAGTCGTTCTCCCAAATAATCAATACTCTCCTTGCATTCCTCCCAGAACGCATCCGAAAGTTTAGAGTCCCTGGCCTCTTCCTGAATATGGTCAAGGGCCTCAATTATGTTGGGATGGTCATCTGTCAGGACTGGCATGCTTTCTCCGAGACATTCATCCAGCTCATTCCTGCCAACTATATTAAGATATCGTCTACGCATTGTCATGAATTATAAAAACATTTGATTTCCATAGCAAGCCTCTGATCTGTCAGTGGTGAACTCATCGTTCTCGTCGATATATCCATCATATCCATTGAGACTCACCTTTATATAGTCATCACCCCATATATCGATGCTGTCGAACTTCGGTGGTATGATATGCCCGGCGGCGATGAGTCCTTCTTTTTCGTCTTTCTTCAGCAGAATAAAGTCATTGGCATCCTGTATCACGGAGTCATACTTAGCCTCGAGGATTATCTCACCTCTTGAGTTTACCAAACCCCACTTGTCGCCGATGCGAAATGTAGCTGGAGTTACTGACCCGAGGTTGGCCCTCAATTCATCTGCTTCGAATACTTCTCGGATATCTTCTCCGGAATGGTCTACGAGATAGTCCTTACCGCTACGGCTACAGATAGCCATGAAGCAGTTTGTCGGAGTATCAGGATATGTCAGATACTTAACGGAATCGTATTTTCCGGCTTCTTTGATACGTTTGATCTCGTTCTCGATAGTTTTTTCCTGTGTCATAGTTTTGTTTGTTTTCATATTCTTTGTTTTTAAAGGTTCTTAATTTTTATCTATAGATACTCTTATCTCTGTTGCATCTACAAGTCTGATTTTCAGTCCGGCG
>CAMWQY010000254.1 GCA_947176355.1 uncultured Porphyromonadaceae bacterium | reverse complement strand
CATGGTATCACTATGCGTGTCGGGCGTTGGGATATTCCGGGTTCTCCCGTCGTAGCACTTATTAAATTTGACGGAATTTATCCGATCCTTAATGAAATTTATGGTGAAATGTGGCGCATGTTTGGCGTTGATTCACTCCATTGCTACGGAGATTATCCGGAAGGTTGCGCTTTTGGCGTGGCTGCAGCTATCACTATGCAAGCTCTTGCCAAGCATCTTGGTGTCTCCGATTCCAATGTGCTCGCTCATTTCAATGAGTGGACCACAGGAATGGGTCTTCTTTGGCTGCGAAAGATCATGCCTCAAGCTGCAAGCCTCTTCACAACACATGCTACATCCATAGGACGCTCAATCTGCGGGAATGGCAAGAATCTTTATGAATATTTCACCGGGTATAATGGCGACCAGATGGCACGCGAACTCAATATGGAGGCTAAGCACTCCGTAGAGAAGGCTGCCGCTATCAATGCAGACTGCTTCACAGCAGTAAGTTCCCTCACGGCTGATGAATGTGCACAACTCCTTGACAAACGTCCAGAAGTGGTAACCCCCAATGGTTTTGAGCCTGATTTTGTTCCCGCTAAACGCACTTACACCCTGCTTCGCAATGCAGGAAGAAGGCGTCTTCTCGACATTGCCGAGAAGATGACCGGAAAGAAATGGAGCGAAGATACTCTTATCATTGCTACCTCTGGCAGAAATGAATACAGAAACAAAGGGCTTGACGTCTTCCTCGACAGTATGGCGGAACTATCAAGGACCGGAGCAGCCGCTCGCCGCGATATTCTCTCTCTCGTTCTCGTTCCGGCTTGGGTCAAGGAGCCTAATGGAGAACTCCTTATTGATTTATATCAGAATGGAGAACTCAGCGTCAATCCGGACTATCTGACGCATCGATTGAATAATGAAGATTCAGATCCTGCTTGCTGCCGTATCGGCCAACTCCAATGTGAAGGTCAACTGTCAGGTCAAGGTCAAGTGAAGACTATCTTTATCCCTTGTTATCTCGATGGTGCTGACGGCATTGTCAACATTTCTTACTACGACATCTTGCCTGCTCTTGATATAACCGTGTTTGCGTCATACTATGAGCCATGGGGTTACACTCCGCTTGAAAGCATAGCTTTCGGAGTTCCGACCGTCACAACCGATAAGTCTGGTTTTGGCCAATGGGTAGAATCAGATGTAGCTTGCGAAAAGATTGACTCTCCAATAGAATCTTTGACGAAGTCGGGTGTCGTAGTGGCTCCTCGCAACGACAACAGCTATTGGGACACTGTCAAGACTATAGCCCACACTTTGGAGGCTTTCTCAGGCGCAGACAAGAAGACAGTAGAGGCTTGTTCGAAAGCTGCTTCCGCTACTGCTGCTCTTGCCGATTGGAAACTCTTCATTTCTAAATATGATGAAGCTTTCCAGATAGCAGAGCATAACCGCGACAAAAGACTAAAAGAAAATTAGACTAATAGAACTAATTAGACTAATTGGACTAATAAGATAAAATAAGAAAGAAAATAAAACTAAATAGATAATATTTATGAAACTTCAAGTAAGCAACACCAACCAGCCCCAGTGGCACAATATGGTGGTATCTAATTCTCTCCCCAAGAAGCTTCGTCCACTTGAGGAACTTTCCAAAAACCTCTGGTGGGTTTGGAACAGTGAGGGTAAAAACCTTTTCCGCGACCTTGATCACGATCTATGGCGCAACACAGGTGAAAACCCGGTAATGCTGCTTCAGCAGCTCAGCTACGAAAGATTGCAGGAAATTCAAAATGATAAGCAATGGTTAGACCGTATCGAGAAGGTTTATAAGTCTTTCCAAGACTATATGAAGCAGCCTATGCACAACGACCTTCCTTCCGTGTCTTATTTCTCTATGGAATATGGTCTTTGCTCTTGCTTGAAAATCTATTCCGGTGGTCTCGGTGTTCTCGCCGGCGACTACATCAAGCAGGCTTCTGACTCCCGTATCAATATGACTGCTGTAGGCTTCCTCTATCGCTATGGTTATTTCCAGCAGAGCCTCAGCATCGATGGCCAACAGATTGCTAACTACGAACCGCAGAACTTCGACCAGCTTCCAATCGAAGCTGTACTCGGAGAAGATGGCCAACCTATGATCCTCGAAGTTCCATACCCCGGCCGTATCATCTACTGCCACGTTTGGCGCGTAAATGTAGGTCGCATGAAGCTTTACCTTCTCGACACTGACTTCGATATGAACTCTGAGTATGATCGTCCGATCACTCATAAGCTCTATGGTGGTGATTGGGAAAACCGTATCAAACAGGAGTATCTTCTCGGTATTGGTGGTATCTACATGCTCAATAAACTTGGCATACATACTGATATTTATCACGCTAATGAGGGTCACGCTGCGCTTCTCAACCTTCAGCGTCTCGTGGAATATGTTCAGAATGATCATCTTCCGTTCAATGTAGCTCTCGAAGTAGTTCGTGCAAGCTCTCTCTATACTGTTCACACTCCTGTTCCTGCCGGCCACGACTATTTCGACGAAGGCCTTTTCGGCAAGTATATGGGTGAGTATCCTGCAAAACTTGGCATCTCTTGGCAGGATCTTATGAATATGGGTCGAGAAAATCCGGATAGCAACGAAAAGTTCTCTATGAGCGTGTTTGCTCTGAATACTTGTCAGGAAGCCAATGGTGTAAGTTGGCTGCATGGAGAAGTTTCAAAGAAGATGTTCGCTGGTGTTTGGAAAGGTTATGATCCGGCAGAAAGCCATGTAGGTTATGTGACAAACGGTGTGCACATGCCAACTTGGGCTGCTACTGAATGGAAGGAGTTCTATGGTGAGAAACTCGGTCAGCAAGTGTTTGAAGACCAGAGCAACCCGGAAGCTTGGAAGGGTATCTTCAAAGTTGGTGATGACGAGATCTGGAATATGCGTATGACTCTTAAGAACAAGTTTATCAACTTCGTTCGTAAGGATTTCCGCGAAAAGTGGCTACGCAATCAGGGTGACCCATCTGCAGTAATGCAGATTATGGACAAGATCAATCCAAACGCACTAATCTTTGGTTTTGCCCGTCGTTTCGCTACTTACAAGCGTGCTCACCTTCTTTTCAATGACCTTGACCGTCTGGCTAAGATTGTCAACAACGAACAGCGTCCCGTACAGTTCATATTTTCCGGTAAGGCTCACCCTGCTGACGGAGCAGGTCAGGGCTTGATCAAGCATATCATGGAGATCAGCCGTATGCCCCAGTTCCTTGGAAAGATCATCTTCCTCGAAGATTACAATATGATCGTGGCTAAGCGCCTTGTGACCGGTGTCGATGTATGGCTCAACTTCCCGACTCGTCCTCTCGAGGCTTCCGGTACTTCAGGCGAAAAGGCTGAGATGAACGGTGTGCTTAACTTCTCAGTGCTTGACGGTTGGTGGTATGAAGGCTATAAGTTTGATGAGCAAGCCGGCTGGGCTCTTACAGACAAGCGTACTTTCACTGACCAGTCTCAGCAGGATAAGCTTGATGCCGCTACCATCTACTCAATGCTCGAAAACGAGATAATCCCTCTCTACTACGATAAGAACTACAAGGGCTACTCACCCGAGTGGATACAGTATATCAAGCGTTCTATCGGCAACATCGCTCCTCACTTCACAATGAAGCGTCAGCTTGACGATTATATCTCACGTTTCTACGAACCGGAAGCTAAGCGTTCAGCAGAATTGAAGGCTCATGATTTCGCAAAAGCTCGTGAGATAGTGGCATGGAAAGAGGCTGTAGCATCCAAGTGGGATCAGATTGAAGTGCTCGCTGTAGATTACAACGAGAGCGTCAACAATACCTACCATACCGGCAGTGACTTCACAGTGAAATGCACTCTCGACACCAAGGGTCTCGGTGATTCAATCGGTGTAGAACTCGTCAGCTACAAGGAGCACGACGGAGTATCTGACTTCGCCGGAACAAAACAGCTGAAGGTGGTAGCTCAGAATGGTTCTATCGTTAGCTACGAACTTGATGAGAAACTTACAGATGCTGCTACTTATCGCTATGCACTCCGTATGTATCCGAAAAATCCGATGCTTCCTCACCGCATGGACTTCGCCTACGTACGTTGGCTCTAAGAAAATTCCGCTATAAGGTTTTATATACAAGGCATCTTGGCTCAATGGCCAAGATGCTTTTTCTATGTAAACAAAATTCTAAATTCTCCATTCTCCATTCTCCATTCTCAATTAATATTAGAAA
>CAMWQY010000253.1 GCA_947176355.1 uncultured Porphyromonadaceae bacterium | reverse complement strand
ATCATAAGAACTGATGTATTGGATGGAGTGTAATGTTTTTTTAATCGTTTGAAGTCGAAATGTATCAACTTTGTATTAAGGAAGAAATCTTTTATGTATAATTTTGCACATCGAAATTTTGGTTAGCAAAAACTAATACATTCGGCAAATTTTTTCTTAAATCTAAAGACATGACCTACACATATAGAAAGGCCCTGCCAGCTTGGGTCTCAATTTTTGTTTTCTTAACTCTTGGTGGATGTTCTTACGTCGACGAGGTCGACGTAGCCAAGCAACAGCCTGAGCCCATCCAACAGACTTCAGTTACGGAAGACAACATCCACGTAAGGATCCCCGCATTCAGCATACAGACAATAGCAAATGTGACTTCTATTGACCTGTATCAGTTTTCAGACGGCGTATTCGTAGAGAAACTGTCGGTGGATCCTTCGAAAGACAATGTTGTGGAATTCGCCAGAAAGCCATGTACGAGAATCTACACCATAGCAGGCTATGAAGTGGAGGGGGCTAATAAAATGACTGAACATGACTTCGCCATGATGACTATTCCTATTCCGAATGATTCACATTCGGCACCGGTTTTCTTTACTTCCGTCGATGACCTTTATTATGATTCAGATAATCTAAACATAGAACTTCTCAGAGGAGTTGCACGGCTTGACATCGACAACGAGGATCCGGAACTTAAGATAGATAAGATCAGCGTATCCAGAGCAGCTTCCACCTCTCATGTTTTCCCTACAGACGGCAGGGCTTGCGGAAAGGAATCAGCTACATATTCGCGAACATTTGAAGCCGGAATAGAGGGTATCGAGGAACGTGTTTTCGTACTTTTTGAGACCTCCTCTCCTATTTCAGTCACAGTAAGCGGTCGTCGCAACGGGAAAGCAGTGGAAATTGTATCAGAGACTCCAGTGATCGAACGAAATAATATCTACACAGTAAGCCTACATGAAGAAAGATGCAATAAAGAGCGAATGCATTCCGCATCCGACGCATCCGATGAAGAAGTAGCTTCCATAGCGAGCATAAAAGTCAGGGAATGGGAAGCAGGCGATGTAAAAGAGGGTAGAATAGATTTTGAGGAGTCTACCATTAATATAGAAAAATCCTCAATCCCTTCAGGAGTCAAGATCGATCCGTCTGACAACTCTATTAATGTACCTGCGGAGGGAGTAAGCGGAATGAAGATCGCCTTCGTGACTCGCTCCCCTCTAAAATTGGGCTCGATCTTCTCCGACACAGAAGGTGTAAGTGTCATTCCTACTTCAGTAGAACCGACAGATGAAGGATACATCTCAGAATTCAGGATTGATGTAGCAAGGCAGCCTAAAGGCGCGACTAACTATAGGACATCGGTATTCTTCAACGGCTCATCAAGCTTTTTTATCGATATCAAGGTTGAGTCTTCTCCGTATCAGATACCTACCGTACATATCGGCGGTCACGACTGGATGTGTTTCAATTCAGTCTCTCCGGATCCGGAAGAACAGATCTATCTCTGCAATGGAAAGACGGTCGAGAAAATGTATGTAGATCACTTCGCAGAATGCATCGGAAATATGTTTCAATACGGAAAACCTAATCCTTTCTCTCCTTGGAAAGCATACGACCCTAACATGTTTGCAGACCAGACGCGTGATGAACCATGGACAACAAGGTCGAAGATGCCGCTTCCGAAAGGCTACCATGTGCCATCAATTGAAGAATGGCAAGACCTGATACCGAACGGGACCGTAATCCCTGCAACATACAGAACTCCATCGGGCGACTCTATACGGGCAACCATCGTAACATTTCCGGGAACAATAGACAACAGTCCTTCGGCTGTAACAAATGCCCAGAATTATCTGAAACGTGGTGTGCTTTTCGAGTCGATATCCACCGGAGCAAGACTCTTTTTCCCAATGGCAGGCATCAAGACTAACACAAGTTGCGAAATTCCATCTGACCCGAAATTCAGATTCGACACAAGAAGCGGATATTGGATGAAGGAAAAGAATCAGGTGATGCTCCTGCAATGTGAGAGAAATGGTGAAGACTCCTTTGGAATCCAACTCAAGCGCAATAGCTGGAATGCAGACGGATTTGTGATGGTGAGAGGGGTTAGGGATTAATGATCAACGATCAACGATTAAGCAGGAATGCATAATTCATAATGCATAATGCATAATTATCTGCCTGTAAAATTCAAATGAGCATTAAATCCTTAAGTGGGTTGAGAATTAATAAAATATTAAGGTCATGAAGAAAGTTATATACACAATATTGTCTGCTATCTCACTCGTAGTTGTTTCTTGTCAGGAGGAACTGATGTTTGATGACAGTGGATTGACGAAAGGAAATGGCATTACATTCCATATATCTGCTCCGGCTAATGATTCTGAAGGGAACACACGCGGAGAAGGAGCAGATGAGCGCGTCGTAAGCCTTCGATATCTTCTTGCCGACTCTAACGGGAAGGTGCTGACTCAATGCTCCGGAAACCTTTCGGATGGTCTTGACCGTTTGGATATCGATGGGCTCAGATCAGGCAACTACACAATAGTCTTCCTTGGAAGTGCTTGTGAATCAGAACTTTCTAATATTGAAAGCCCTGCGACCCTTGACGAAACATGGCTTCAGAACACAATGCATTCTCTCCCGATAGGTGGATCATATTTCTTCAAAAAATTTGAATTCACAGTAGGACAAGCGATAACTCCAAAGGCTTACGATGTGGTTCTTGACAGGGCACTTTCCAGAATTAAAGTAGAAATTCCCGGCATTCCTACCTCTGTAGAGGCCATGATATCAAGCGTGACCATATCACTCGATGAGGGAAGCTATGTTTATTCGTCGATCAATGGCAACGGCACATATACCGGTGAGGCCACAATCAGCAACTATGAGATGTACGACTCCGGCTTCAACCTTACGCTCAACACTTTACCTTCGGCGAAGCCTCTATCAGGCACAGTAAAGGTAAAGTCTGCTACCCTTTCAGGCGACTCCATCTCCACAACGTATCGTTTCTCTGATCTCAGAGCAGAAGCCGGGAAAGTAAATAGGATCTCTATTGCGTTGCGCCATCCTGATGTCAAGACAGGATTAATCCGCATACGGCCGCAAGACTATTTCGAATATGATGCCGACCTTATGCTTATGGAAGACGAGCCAATCAACGTGCTTCACGACATCAACCAACGTAAATTCAATATTACCGAACCCTTAGCATTGAAGACATTTGAAAACCGATTACGTCTTCAGCTCTACTCCGCCGTCGCTGCAAACAATGTGGACATCTATGCCAACTTCCCCGGCTTGGGAATAGACAGCGTATGCCTCGTACATCTCGACAGAGTTGAGGCACTTCTCGACATGCAGGTGCCGATGACTTTCACAACAAGGAAAGCTCATTATCTGGATATCAGAGGAAAACGAGTCACCCTTCCAAAGATGGATATTCCATCCGACATCGAATGGTTTGTCAAGACCGATGATCCTTACCTGACAAGAATGTCGAAATTGAGTTTAAAGAAATGGAGCGTGTGCTTCCATGAATGGGAGAATATATGGGCATCAAAGGCTATCACGCCAAATCCTAAATGTATGAGACATGCCCTTATACAAATGATCAATCTTGCCATTACTTTAGACTCCGATGAGTTTGCTGAGGAGCTTGCCTCACACAAAGGGGAATATTTGGATTCAGATATCTATTACAGCAATGAAGAAATCCTCGACAGAATCCATAACTACTACGAGTGCAATTACGGCTTGGGCGCAAGCAATCCTTCATCCGGAGCCAACGGATGGGGAGGTGGGCACCATTCAGGCTACTCATCGCTTATCATTAACCAGGAATTTTTCGCTAAGATGTACCCTACGGAAAGCCCTGAAACACCATGCAACAGAGAGCGGGAGTGTTTCTATCACGAATTTTCCCACTGCCTGGGCTTTACGCATGAAGGCAACATGACATACGGGGGAGTCTGGACCAACACAGTGGGGAAAGCCTATATAAGAGCGCACAAGTCTGGAAAAATCTTTTTCTATTCTCCAGATTTCATCGAAAATCTTCCTTATAGACGTTCTGAGGCTCCGAAATGGACAAATCAATTAAATTGACAAGGTAGATATTCAGCAAATATCTTTTAGTGCTCACACAGAGGGCACACTGAGCTTCATATTCACAAATGAGATAATCTTATTAATTTATACTGGCATCATCCACAAAGGGGCATTGCTTCGCTTGCCCTTGAAGCACACGGAGACTTACG
>CAMWQY010000252.1 GCA_947176355.1 uncultured Porphyromonadaceae bacterium | reverse complement strand
CGGGGACACAAGGATTTTCAGTCCTTTGCTCTACCAACTGAGCTATGGCACCATCGTTATGTTGCTTGCGGGGGTTGTTCCCCGTTTGCGAGTGCAAAGTTACTGCCTTTTTTTGAATTGTGCAAATTTTTTGCCAACTTTTTTTGAAAATATTTTAAAATACTATGATAATCAAGAGAATAATTTAGTCTGCGCTTTGCATCAGATTTAATTCATATATCTCAATTAAAACTTTCAAGACCACAGTCCGCCTAAACCCAAAAACTATCAAACCCCCGAACGATTAAATCCCCAAACGCCCATACATCTAAACGATTAAACACCCATACGATTAAACAATTAAACATCAAAAAACTTATCATATCAGTATTTTGGCAAAGGTCGGGTAAGATAACGAAGATCTGATATCATGTCGTTGAAAAATGCCTGCATCGGGGTAATTATGGGTTGGAATTCGGGTTCGGTGCCATCGCAAAGCACACGCAGGCATCCTGGCTGGCATTTGATGCTGATTTTCCTACCTAAATTGAGAGGTTCGCCGTCGATCTGTGCCGGACCCTCTTTCAGCCGTACGATCTTCACCTCCTTAGCCTTAAAGGTGTCTACAAAGCGATTCCGATCAATCTGTCCGCTGAGAAGCCCTATTCCTGCTATGGCTTGTTGGAAGATAGACCCGTTGCGGATTACAGTTACGTCAAGGAGCCCGTCGGAAAGGGATGCGCGAGGTGCAATATAAGCATTGTTGCCATATTGAGATGTATTGCATACTGCTATCAAGATTGCGTTTTCTGTGTATATTTCGCCATCTATCTCCAGCGCATAATTGTCGGGGGTGAAGTTCATATATTCAAGTAGGGCGCTTCTGACGTATTGCATCTTGCCACGACGTTTTCCGGTGGAAAATTTTTCTGTCACCACGGCGTCAAATCCTACACCGAAAGTGCAGAAGAATGGAAGTCCTTCTGCCATGCCGCAGTCAATTGCGTATGGACGATTGCGTGCTATTACGTCTACCGCTCCATCAAAATCCATCGGAATGCCAAGGGAGCGGGCAAGTCCGTTGCCGCTTCCGCAAGGGATTATTCCGAGGGCAGTGTCGGTGTGCATGAGAGCTGAGGCCACTTCGTTGACAGTCCCGTCTCCTCCAGCCACTACGACGATGTCAGTGCCGTCTTGGGCGGCACGATTGGCGAGTTCAGCACCGTGGCCTTTGTGCTGGGTATGTGCTATTTCAATATCGATCCCTGCGGATTTCAATCGAGATGCAGTGAAGTCGCAGAGTCCTTTCTTATCGCGTGTCCCAGATATAGGGTTTATGAGCATTAGAGCGGATGGCATGACTTGTCGAATACGCTTTTATGGGTTATGAATATTGCTTAGATACATTATTGAACCGCAAAATTAGCAAAAAAAAACGATAAATTTGTAAGATTGGCGGATTTTTTATAAATTTGCACATTGGCGCGCCCTATGTGCGGCCGAAACGTTTTGAAATACAAGATTCACCGAGAAGGCACCAATATCCTTATAATGCTGGCAGTGGTGTTGCTGGCGCTAAATTTCCCGGTTTGGCTGTTCTTGCCGCCGTGGATTCTTCCGGCTGTGCTATCCGCACTGTCGGTGCTTGTGTATTGTTTTGTGTTCAATTTTTTCCGTTGTCCTGCACGCCGTTACAAGGGGCCACGGAAGAATATGGTGGTGAGCTCTGTTGATGGTAAGGTGGTCGTAATCGAGCGAGCTCGAGAGCCCGAGTTTATCAAAGGAGAGGCATTGCAGATATCTGTATTCATGTCTCCTATCAACGTCCACGCAAATTGGTTTCCGGTCGAGGGCCGTGTAGCATACGTGCGTCACCATGCCGGACGTTTCTATTCAGCGTGGCTTCCAAAGGCAAGCACGGAGAATGAACGAAGTACGATCGGTATCGTCACTCCTGATGGCCATCGGGTTACGGTGCGTCAGGTAGCTGGTGCTATGGCACGACGCATCGTTACGTATGCCAGGGTAGGGGAGGAGGCTGAATTTGATGAGCATTTGGGCTTCATCAAGTTTGGCTCGAGAGTCGATATATATTTGCCGGTCGAAGCTATTCCCTTAGTGAGATTAGGGCAGATTGTAGTAGGAGACATGACTCAGCTTGCGACTCTTCCGGGCTATAAAGCAGTGGCTCCTGTGAACAAAACCGGTGAGTGAGAGGTATAAATTATATATAGGTATAGATTACAATAATAGACTATAGAAGACACATGAAAATCAATCGAAATATAAGAAGCAATATACCCAATGGAATTACGTGCCTAAATGTATTGTGTGGTACACTTTCGATAATAGCGTCTGCGCATTCGAATATATCAGTCTTAGGACTTTACGGATGGCAATGGGCGGCGTTGCTGATAGTGATGGCTGCAATCGCCGACTTCTTCGACGGTTTTGCTGCCCGATACCTTCATGAGATGCACACGATGGGGGCTGAACTTGATTCATTGTCTGATCAAGTAAGTTTCGGTGTGGCTCCCGCAATGCTTCTTATCTTTGCTCTGCTGAGCAAACCCTCCGTCCCTCTGTGGCTCGCATGTGTGCCGGCGATTATTCCTGTGGCTACAGCCGTGCGTCTTGCTAAATTTAATGTGGACAGTAGGCAGTCTACCGGTTTCCTTGGCATGCCCGTGCCAGCCAATGCGGTCCTTTGGATAGGATATGTGGCAAGCTTGCGCACGGATACCCCTTGGCTTGCTTTGCCATGGGTATTGATTCCTGTTATGCTGTTTATCTGCTGGCTGATGGTGTCAGAGGTGCCGATGATCTCGTTGAAATTCAAAAACTGGAGATTCAAAGACAATTTGGCGCGGTATTTGCTGATTATTGGTTCGGCGGTGATTGTCGCCATAATGCGTCTTCCGGGGATGCTTTGGGTAATAGTATTCTATGCCTTGGTGTCATTGGTAGTCTCACGCAGGAAGTCTTCTTCAACCCATTAAAGAGATAAATGCAATGTCAGGATTGCTAATACTTATATTGATATTCATTGGGATTCCATTGCTGTGGCGATGGGTAAAACCCTATTTCTACCATTGGATGCAGCGGCGGACAGAAGATTATGTGCGCAGTGCAATGGGTATGCCTCCACGCGACAAGTCGAAGAATAAGTCGAGTGGCCAGCAATCACATTCTTCATCCGGCAAATATGGCTATGGCGGTCAAAGATCCCGTAGCCGATATGGTGATTATTCTTCCGGTCCTCTTATCCCAAAGGAATACGCAGTGGATGTAGAATACACTGAAATACGCTCTTATTCTTCTGAAGAGACCATTGCATCTGATGGGAAAAGAGTTAGCTATAAGATGGAGTCGCAAGTGAGCGATGCAGAGATAATCGAAATTCGTAAAGATAGATAGAAATGCCTACTCTTTTCGTATCTGATCTTGATGGCACGCTTCTGAGCCCGGAGCGAAAGGTGAGCGATGAGAGCGTACGTCTTCTCAATGAGTCCATATCAGAAGGGGCAATGTTCAGTGTCGCTACTGCGCGTACTCCGGCTACAGTCGGCCCATTGTTGAAGGATGTGGATTGTTCGTTGCCCCTCATCGTAATGACCGGAGCTGCAATCTGGGATAGGAAGACCAACGAGTATGAACATGCTTCTTTTCATCGCGAAGACGTAGCTCGTAAGCTCGTGGATCTTTATCGTAAGTATTCTTTGAGCACATTCATCTATGTTCTTGGGCAAGACAATGTGATACATATCTATCATATCGGTGACATGAGTCCGTTGGAGAAGTCTTTTATGGATGAGCGACTCTCTACTCCCTATAAGATGTTTCATATTCCCGAAGATGGAAATAGTGAATTGCCAACCGATCTATCTCGGGTGCTTCTTTTTTATAGTATGCGTCCTACTGAAGAAGTGAAGCGCGTGCATGATGAAATCAAAGAGTCAGATCAGCTCCGCGCAGTGTTCTATCATGACATGTATGGCGAGGAGATAGCTTTGATGGAAGTGTTCAGTCCGGAGGCTTCTAAGGCCAATGCGGTAAAGATTCTGGCAGAGAAGATAGGGGCGGACAAAATTGTTGCATACGGCGACAATGTCAACGATATTCCTATTCTTCAAGTGGCTGATGATGCTGTAGCAGTAGAGAATGCAGTAGATGAAGTGAAGCGGATTTCATCCCGAATAATTGGTCCAAATACCGAAAATTCCGTGGCTTGGGACATAAAAAGAAAGATTTCGGCAAAGTAAATGCTAAAAAATTTGGAAAAATG
>CAMWQY010000251.1 GCA_947176355.1 uncultured Porphyromonadaceae bacterium | reverse complement strand
TTGTTCTTGTCACTGCATACGCTGATGTAAAGTTGGCAGTTAAGGGACTTAAAAATGGGGCAGTGGATTTCGTCACCAAACCATGGGATAATGACGAGCTGATCAGAGTCCTTAAGGATGCTATCGACAAGACTAAAGAAGTGGTGCCGCTTCATGATGTTGAACGAGAACACATAAAGATGGTGGTAGACAAATGTAACGGCAACATGAGTAAAGCTGCAGAATTACTCGGAATCACTCGTCAGACCTTATACCGCAAGTATCAGCCATGACTATTGTGATAGCAGCCACGGTCTGCTTGGTGATTATATCCATTTTGATATGGAATTATAGGCATCAATGTTTGCTTAGAGACAGGGCAAGATTGATGCGGGATGCTATGCGCCACCGCGACTTTTCTTTCCGTCTTCCTACAAAAGGATTGCTGTTTGGAGAAAAGGCATTGCAGAACGCCTTAAATGACATGGGGCACGAGATTGAGAAACTTGTGGCTCATAATGAGGTTGAATCTTGGCAAAGACTGACCCGAGTATTGACACATGAGATCATGAATGCCACGACACCCATACGCAGCATCAGTCAGGCATATTTAGCTCTACCTGATATAAAGGATTCTCCATACGAAGAGGGGATACGAGCTATATATGACACCAGTACCGGACTCGCGACATTCGTAAACAGTTATCGTAAGATGACTCAGCTTCAAGAGCCCGTTTTCAAAGAACTTGAAGTAGCCAATTTCTGCAGGAGCATTGCATCTCTCTACTCGGATTTGAAGTGGGAAATTAAGATTCCGCCATCTATGAGGTTGCGTGCAGATGAGAGCATGCTTCGCCAGGTATTAATCAATCTCACTAAGAATGCTATAGAGGCGGATGCAAAAACTATAGGCATCGAATGTGTAGATACTCAAGGAGCCTTATTAATTAGCAACGATGGTCACGTAATTCCTGACGACGTAGCGCGTGAGATTTTTATTCCATTTTTCACTACCAAGCACTCCGGTTCAGGGATAGGTCTTTCACTATCTCGACAAATTCTTCTTAAGCAAGGCTTGCTCCTCAGTCTTGCAGAGCGTCCACAGCGAGGCTACAACGTAACTTTCATTCTCGAAAAAGACAAACTATAAAGAATTCAATATCCTTCATTATGAAAAAATTAATTATACCCTTGTTTTTAACCGTTTTGGTTGCTCCGGCATCTATAGCACAGTCTGAGCTGTATCCGGAACATTTCAATCTTGAAGAGGTTGTGCTCAATGAGAGTCCGCTACTTACGGCTATGGAGCGTAACTTCAAATTATTAATGGAGTATGACGCTGACCGTCTGCTTACCCCTTTCATTCGTCAGGCAGGGTTGTCGACAAAATCCGGCAGTAAATATTACGGATGGGTAAAGAAACATCCCTCTTTCACAAATTGGGGCGACCAAAGTTGGTCGCTTGAAGGACATATAGGTGGCCACTACCTATCGGCATTGGCATTAGCATACGCGGCTTGCAATGACTCTAATCAGAGACAACTCATTAAGGAACGCCTTGACTACCTGATAGATGTGCTGGAAGATTGCCAAAAAGAATTTGATGGAAATACAGATGGAATGGAAGGTTTCATTGGCGGTCAACCTATCAATCATATATGGACTGGACTTTATAAAGCAGATCTTGAGCCTTTCCGGCAGTATGGAGGTTGGGTTCCATTCTATTGCCAACACAAAGTGCTTGCCGGATTGCGCGACGCTTGGGTTTACGCAGATAATGACAAAGCTAAGGAACTATTTCGCAAGCTATCAGACTGGAGCGTGAATATGGTTAAGAATCTTAGTGATTCACAGATTGATAATCTCTTAGGTTGGGAACATGGGGGAATGAATGAGACCCTAATTGATGCCTATCGCTTGTTCGGAGACAAAAAATACCTAAATGCAGCAAAAAAATTCAGCCACAAGCATGAACTGAACGGAATGTCAGGTTCTTTAAGTAGCTATTCAAAGACTTTTCTTAATGGCCAACACGCCAACACTCAGGTGCCAAAATTCATAGGTTTCGAAAGAATATATCAAGAAGCACCGGAAAACACCTCATATCGCGCAGCTGCACATAACTTTTGGGATGATGTGGCAACTCATCGCACTGTTTGCATAGGAGGCAACAGCGTATCTGAGCATTTTTTGCCTCAAGATCGTTGTAGCGAATATATCAACAATCTTGAGGGGCCTGAAAGTTGTAATTCCAACAATATGCTCAAGCTTTCAGAAAATCTTTTCGACGAGACTCATGATGCACAGTATGCTGATTTCTATGAATCTACAATGTGGAATCATATTTTATCAACTCAGGATCCTGTCACTGGCGGATATGTGTATTTCACATCCCTCCGTCCACAAAGCTATCGCATATATTCTAAAGCGAATCAAGGAATGTGGTGTTGTGTAGGTACAGGTATGGAAAATCATTCCAAATACGGACACTTTATATTCACACATTCTGCCGATAATTCAACTCTCTACGTCAACCTCTTTACTCCATGTGAGCTGAAATCAGAGAATTTCGGTTTGAAACAAGAGACTCGTTTCCCATTTGAGCCTCAGACTCGTCTTACTGTCACAAAAGGTGGCAAATACACATTAGCAATCCGCCACCCAAGTTGGACTACTGATGAATTTACTGTTAAAGTAAATGGTAAAGAAGAGCAGGTGAAAGTGGAAAAAGGGAAAGCATCATATATTTTCTTGGATCGTGAGTGGCAACCTAACGATATAGTGACAGTTGATCTTCCTATGGAGTTGAGATATGAAGAATGTCCGAACTATACCGATTACATAGCATTTAAGTATGGTCCGATATTGTTGGCTGCTCGAACAACTGCTTCATCTGCTGAAGAAGCGAGTGCATTAGGTCTTCAATATGAAGCTCTGCAAAATGAATACGGTGGTGAAGGTCGTATGGATCATTCTCCGGGAGTGCGTGCCAATGCAAAGTCATTGTCGTCTGCACCTCTTCTTATCGGAGATCGCAAAGATGTTCTCAAACGTATCACTGTCAAGGATGCGGATAAACTTCTATTTTCGATAGATGCTTCGTCGGATGAGAGCAAAACTGCCTGGACGACCCTTACACTTGAGCCCTTCTATGGGATACATCATGCGCGCTATTCTTGCTATTGGTATCAGCAGACTCCGGAGGGTTATCAAGATAGTGATATGGGCAAAGCAGATGCAGCTGAAAAGTTGCTGACGGATCGCACTATAGATTTCGTGGCTACCGGTGAACAACAGAGCGAAGCGGGCCATGAGGCAAAACATAGCCCGGAGTCTACTACCGGACAATTTAGGGGAGAATTTTATCGAGATGCCCGCAAGGATGGCTACATAGAATATCATTTATATAATCCTGACGGTGAGACGAAAGACATGGCTGTAATGTGCCGTTTCACCACTGCTGACAATGGACGCCGAGGAATTATATATATTGACGGAGTTTCCATAGCGGACTTTACCGTGTCTGAGAATCATGTTGCAAAAGACGACAATGGATTCTTCAATATGGAATTTCCGATTCCGGAAGAGTTGATGATTGATGAAAATGGAAATGCCAAGACAAGCATTGTATTCAGAATATCATCCCCTTCCACAATTTGCCCGGGTCTTTATTATCTTCGTCTCTTAAGAGGCTATGTGGATTTAAGCTATAAGTTTGTTGCCACTGACTGGACTACCGGCGACGTTTGGCGAGTAGGGAAGGATAAATTCAAATATCTTGACGACAACACATTTACAGTAAATGCAGGAACCGGCGACAATAATGTATGCTTGATGCTTGATTATCAGGCATGTGACTACAATGTTATGGAAACCGATCGCTTTTTAGTGGTCAAAGGCAGTAATCTGAATACAGGTAATGGCAAGTCCTATTTGTGGTGGCTAAATGGTATTAACTATGGTTCGAGTGTAGCACCAACAATTATAGAGGATTCTTCTGATGGAGACACAATTATAGCTTGGGACATTACAAAGTCCGGATTAGATGGTAACTGTAAGGGAAATCCGTATAATATCTGTATGGGTCAGACTATTTTCGGATTGACATCAACTACGGGTACTTCTCATATCAAATTTGTCGGATTTTTAAGATCTATAAAAGATATTCCTGACAGTGTTGATATAGTCTACAATGATTCCGACATTGATCCTGACAGTATTGTAGATATTTTCACTATCGATGGCAAATGTATCGGCAAAGGAATTGCATTTTCGGCTGCCCGAAATTCTTTGCCTCGCGGAATTTATATAATCGGAGGTAAGAAAATTAT
>CAMWQY010000250.1 GCA_947176355.1 uncultured Porphyromonadaceae bacterium | reverse complement strand
CATTGAAGACCACAATGGAGAATGCCAGGCTGACATTAGGCTACAGGAAGGTGGCATTCCCTGAATTGATTATGAGGGGACATGAATTTCATTACTCCCATACTTTTCCTGCGAAGGAGGATATTCCTGCCATAGCGCAACAATTCAATATTAAAGATATGCCGGTATCGACTCCTGTATATAGATACCGGAATACTTTTGCAAGTTATACCCATCTTTATTGGGGAGAGACAGACATATTTAAACTTTGGATATAATGAATAGGATATACACAAGAACAGGAGATAAGGGCACGACTGCTATTCATGGTGGAGTGAGGGTGCCTAAAACCGATATGCGAATAGAGGCTAATGGCACTCTTGATGAACTGAACGTGGCTGTAGGAGCAATACGCACCTCATTGCCTTCTGATCATCAGTGGCAGCCTCGGCTTCGAGAGATTCAACTCAATCTCATGGCTATCATGAGCTTGGTGGCTACATTAAGTGAACATCGAAAACACAACCCCAACCAACTACCGGATACGCTGGTAGGGGATCTGGAATGCTGGATCGATGATATTAATTCGCATTGTACTTCTCCGGACAGTTTCATCCTCCCGGGAGGAACACCTTTGGCTACTCTGATGCATCAGGCGCGAGTGACTGCGAGGAGAGCGGAGCGGAATCTATGGCGTCTTAACGATATGGATCATGTACCTGAAAATGTCCTACAGTACGTCAATCGACTGTCTGACCTTTTCTTCATTATGGCTCGTCATGAGCTTCAACATTCCGGTTGCAAGGAGGAAGTGTGGCGAGAATTTGGATATAAACGAAAAATGAAATAAACAGGGAGTCACATATCTTATATATAAAATCAGATTTCGATCCTGGAAATCACCGTTATCAGTCTATTAACGTCGACTTTTTCGAATCAACCGCTTTATCCATAGATAATAACCTGAAACCGGAAGTGAAGCTCCAATGATGACACAGATGAGATAAAGAATTTTTGACAACCAACTTGCCCATGAGCCAACATGAAGGGTATATATCCAACCTTTTATGTGATTTGCCTTGTCTTTTTCAGCATACGGAATAATATCTGTTATTATTCCGGTGTCTTTGTCGAATCTATACGTTTTGTATGCCTGTTGATTGCCGAAACCATTCTCTACGACATCAACTTCACCCTGATACATTCGTATTTCAGCATCCGGATTCACACTTTTAATACCGATATATGCCGTTTCCCAGGCTCTAAAATTTTCTGCCTCTGTCTTATGGCTTGAAGATTTGGCTACCTGAGTTCCTAAAGTTTTGTAAAATGATGTCCGATACCATCCGAATGACCAGTTAAGACCGGTAGATATGCAAATGACTAATACAAGAGTGGATATTACGCCACCTACACAATGAAAATCATACCAAAATCTATAGGATCCTTTTCCTGTGGAAATAATCAATTTATTTTTTAGATTATCCTTGGTGGGCCACCAAACAATCAGACCGGAAATAATGATTAGCAGAAGAGCAATGGTGGTGATTCCTATGATTAGTTTACCTGTTTTCGCACCAAATGCACCCTCTGATTTTGACTTTCCGAAAAGTCGTCTATGAGCGGAGCTTGCTAATTTGAAAATTCGGGCTCGTTCATATTTGCCAATAATATCTCCTGTATATTGATTTACCCAAAGTGCTGACATAGCAGGTTTGGCAAGCATTACCTTATATGCATGTTCTGAATCAGGATATGTTGTGACACCAACTATCCGGTTTTTACCTGCAAGATACTGTTGTGCAGATTGGAGAATGGAATCCATCGGAAGAGGGGATTGTCCATTTGAGATAACTTCCGCCTGTCCGATATGACCGAAATCCCGCTCGAAGATAAGAATAGCTCCTGAAAGGCAAATAAGAGTGACTATCAATCCGAAAGGCACTGAAAGCCACAGATGAATTTGTTTGAATACTTTTTTCATCATAGCTAATTATTTTATTCCAGAAATAATCATTCTAAAAGTCGTTAGGCAGGTTTCCTGACTCAGCCTGTACCTTACCGGCCTTCCCTCCTGACGGAAGTGACCATTTCTGGCAGATACGTAATGAGGCTTTACAGTAGCTGGCACTGTCCCGGTCTCACACCGGGTTCCCTCTCACAGGCATAAAATAGCCTGTTCACCCAACGGCAGTGCAAAGTTAATAATTTTTTTTGAAACTTTATTATTTAAGACTTTAAATGAATATGACATTCAATCATATTCTTACATATTTTAAATGAAAAAGACCTTGTAAATCCATATAAGAAGTTTCTAAAGGTATTGTGATGTTAAGAAAAAAGTATTATTTTTGTAAAAATTATACTTTTTAAATTGATAAAATATTAAAACTTATGATATATCTTGAGAAATTTATGTTTCCTGATTTGGAGGATGACACGCTATATTTTGATGAGCCCAAAGGGTCGTTTTATGACGAAAATACTTATCCTTTTCATCTGACGTCTGAATTAGGACTTTGGTCGCTTGATTTTGAGCCTTTGACTATTCTTTATGGAGGTAACGGGTCGGGAAAATCGACTATAATCAATGTCATAAGTCAAAAACTGTGTGCCGACAGACAATCAATGTTTAATTCCAGCCCATATTTTGACGAGTTTGTCAGCAGATGTCAGTTTAAGGCTTCCGATACTCTCGCAGGTGAGACTATCTACAAAGGGCACAGAGAACCTCAAAAATATGACATATCGCAAATCACCACTGTATTGACGAGCGATGATATTTTTCATTCTATGCTCGACCAAAGACTTGAAAATGACAAAAAACTGAAGAAAAGTCATTTTCTTATGGATGAATATCGCGAACCTGAGGAACTTCCTCGGCATCTTAATTTTGAAACGGGTTATAATGTAGATAAATTCAAGAGGGGAGTGGAGATGCGTCAGGCAAGAAACAGTATGCGCCACGGCAACAAGACATTCAATAAAATTCTTCTTGACAAAATAGGTAAAATGGAAAGGGGGTTCAGCAATGGAGAGACTGCTCTCATGAAACTTTCTGAACTGTTGGAAGCCCCAGGACTTTATCTTCTTGATGAGCCGGAAAACAGTATGTCGTGTGAGTTTCAGATCAAACTTGCATCCATTATTTCATATCTTGCGAGATATGGAAAATGTCAGTTTCTGATATCAACTCACTCTCCATTCATTTTGTCGATGGAAAATGCCAAAATCTACAATCTTGACCAGCATCCGGTAGGAATATGCAAATGGTGGGAACTCGACAATATGAAGCGGTATTTTGATCTCTTCTATGGATCGAGGGATAAATTCTTGAGTAAATAATAGCTTCTTTAAGCTTCAAAAGTCTCACGCCTAAGGCGCAAAAGGACACTTTCTAATAAGCTTGTTGATGCACTCCAGCTACTGCTCTGCCGCTGGGGTCGTTCAGATTCCGGAAGGATTCATCCCATGCTAATGCAATTGCCGTAGAACAAGCGACAGAAGCTTCGTGTGGAACACTTTTAGCTGCGCTGTCGCTTGGGAAATGTTCCTCAAATATGCTTCTGTAGTAATATTCTTCCTTGTTCATTGGAGGGTTGATGGGGAATCTTTCTGCAGCGTGCTCCATTTCTTCATTACTGACAGCCTCGGAAGTGATTTTCTTGAGAGTATCAATCCAAGTATAGCCTACACCGTCGGAGAATTGCTCCTTTTGTCTCCATGCAACTTCAAAGGGCAACATGTCGTCGAAAGCATCCCTAAGGATTTTTTTCTCAATAATTTGTCCGGGACACATTTTTGCTTCCGGATTTAAATTCATTGCCACATCAAGAAACTCTTTGTCAAGGAATGGCACTCTGCCTTCCACACCCCAAGCACTTAGAGCTTTATTGGCACGTAAGCAATCATAAAGATATAGTTTCCTGATTTTCTGCACAGTCTCGTCATGGAATGACTTAGCATCAGGGGCCTTATGGAAATAAAGGTAGCCTCCAAATATCTCATCAGCACCTTCACCGCTGAGCACCATCTTAATACCCATCGACTTGATCACGCGAGCCAAAAGATACAAGCAGCACAATGACACCTTATCTTCCCTTCAGTCTCAGTATGACGCTCTTTCTAAGGAATACCGCAGCCTTGAAAGTACAACCGCTACAAGGATAGAAAGGCTTGAACGTGAGAAGTCAGACCTTCTCGCACGTCTTAAGGCTATGCTCGATATGCTGCATGAGAAGCTTAAGGAGGCGGTAAAGGCGTTTATGGAGTTCTCCAAGTCGGTGTTGAGGGAGTTCAGCATACGGCACAGGGACACGATTGTGGAGTACCTTGCCGACAGCC
>CAMWQY010000249.1 GCA_947176355.1 uncultured Porphyromonadaceae bacterium | reverse complement strand
GTGCTATCATGCGGAAGAAATAATATGCAAAGATTGACTCTGAGTAATTGATAGGAGGAAGACCGTAAGCTTTGCGCAAGGAATCGGAAATGAACGTTCGTACTCTCCGACGAGCCGGAAGTATCCTTTCATTGAGTGATGGAATAACGATTCGGTTGAAATCGAGAGCACGAGTCTCAAGCATACCCATCACTTGAAGTCCTCTGAGGGGTTGACCTTCGAATGTCACAATCTCGCCTGAAATAAGACGTTCTGAGAGGGCGAGAAAAGTGCGCCATTGCATTGAAATTCCATATTCCTGCACTGTAGCAAGAAGTTGCTTGAGAAGCAACCTATAGACATCTATATTCGAAACATCTACATTCTCCTTCAAGATCATCAAGTTGGCATGAGATATAGATTCAGCTACCTTTCCCAATATTGTATCAAACCACCTGACCACTTGCTCAGGAGTGGCATCGTCAGAAAGAGGGGCAAGAAGATCCGACATCTCTTTGGATATATCTCTGACATCGTGAATATTGACTATGGAATGATGATGCCTTTTTATCCATTCTTTCACTTTTGAGACGTCATCTCCGAAAAGAGAGTGACTAAAAGGGTGAGAAAGCACCAATTCAAGATCCTTAAAGTAGTATCCTACGTAATTGCCTGATTTTCTCCGGCTACCTTGTAAGCGTTTTAAAAGCGAGACGAAAGTTGCGGCACCTGAAAGACGCAAAGGATAGCCCATTGTTAAGTTGACATCCTGAATATTATCAGGAAGAGAATAGAGAATAGGTATGAGCAGGCTTTCGTCCGGAAGCACTACGGCTACTTTAGCATCTTCGAATTCTGATTCATCTATACGGCTCTCTATTTTCTCAATCTCATCGCAAGCCACCTTAGCCTGAAGAGTATTGGATGGCACCGCTATCACCTTTATATTATCAGGCATTTCATTTACTGCAGACATAGACAAGTAAGGAGAGGCCCACTCCGGCGATGGCCAACGCTTCATATTGCTAAGCACATATCTTCCTGCCCCGGAAGTCTTGTCGTTGATTACAGGACCCGGAGTATCCCAGAAGAATTCAGCAAACGGCTCGCCCATGTCATCAGTTTTATATGATGCCAAGGCATCAAAAATGCGGCTTTCCGTATGAGTAAGGGCATTAAATCCAATGAAGATTATTTTCTTGGCTGTAATGGATGCGGGTATTTCTTCTTCCAAAATGTCGGCTGCAAGTCGGTAGGCTCCCCCTGAAGAAATTAGACCTCTTTGATCAAGGAACTCCTTAAAAGACTGATAGAGTGGAGCCATAGTTTGCCATATAGGAAGAAATTTCTTGTGGAGTTCATTGTCTTTATTCTCGTTGAAATTCTTCCAAAAACCGGTGGCTACATCCTCAGGATCATACACTTGTCCGAAAAACTCTTCCATTACTTTCAGTTGCTCTTCAGTCAAGAAATTGGAACTTATTTCCTTAAGGTCCTTCACATTTTTAAAGATTTCTTCCGGATCAATATCTTGCATGTCAACTTCGTTGAAGTCGGATAGAGCAGTCTCTCCCCAACGGCGGAATCTGTCGAATTCCTGAACATTTTTAACCCCCATTCTTTTTTGAAGCTCCGTATATGCCTTATACATAATAAAGAGGAGTTCTATTCGGCTTGCCACAACTTTTCCAGACACTTTTTCCACAAATTCCGACATAGTGGTGACCTCGGGAAGAACATTGGCACTTCCTTTCAGAGAATTAGATAAATTCTTGAGAAAGAAAGTACAAGCACGTCGGCTTGGAAAGACAAAAGTATATTCAGAGAGATCAGTGTCAAGGTCTGAATATGCCTTTGCTATAGATTCAAGAAATGGAATTGACATTGGTGATTTTGTATTTTTTATGCAAACTTAATAAAAAAATTTGGTACGACCTTATTTTTTTTGTAAATTTGCAATAAATATGGCGCAATAATGCCAACTACCTAAAATTGAAATGAGATTCTCAGACATAATCGGACATAAATCAACTATAGACTCGCTTAGAGACCTTGTCGATACAGACCGACTACCTCACGCGATACTGATGGGAGGTCAGGAAGGGATCGGAAAAATGCGAGTTGCAAGAGCCTTTGTCAGCTATCTTTATTGTCTTGACAAAAAGAATGGCGACAGTTGCGGCAAGTGTCCGGCATGTCTTCAGAATGCTCATCATAATAACCCTGATGTTCATTATATTTTCCCCAGAACGGGTGCAAATACAAAAAGTACAGAAAGTTTTCTACCGCAATGGTATGAATTTCTCGACAAAAACCCTTATATGTCGAAAGAAGAATGGGCGAGGGCTATTGATGCCGGCAATACCGTGCCCGTGATCTACCGAAGTGATGCTACTGAGATTTCACGAACGGCTGCCCTTTCAAGTTTCGCATACCGATATAAGACATACGTGATTTGGATGCCTGAAAGAATGCAACCGCAGTGTGCCAATGCACTTCTGAAGCTTCTTGAAGAGCCATTTCCTGACACCATCTTCCTTCTTGTCAGTAACGCACCTGGTAATCTTCTTCCTACAATCTTTTCAAGAACACAGAGATTTAATCTCAAGCCTCTTAAAGATGAAGAAGTCTGCAGCATTCTGGTTGCCGATGGAATTTCATTCCCTGAAGCTCAAGAAGTGGCAGCTTTATCAGAAGGGAATATGATCAAGGCTTTTGACATAGCCGGTGAAGGAGGGGAGATAAAAGAGTTTTCAGCTCTTTACATGCAGATGATGCGTCTTGCTTACGCACGAAATGCAGGCGGATTGCGTATGCTAAGCGATTCCATTGCAGCTATGGGGAGAGAGAAGACTGCTCGTTATCTCGCATATTGTGCTCGGTTGACACGCGAAAATTTTATCTACAATCTTAAAAATCCGGAACTCAATGCCATGACTCGAGGTGAAGAACAGTTTAGTGTTCGCTTTTCTCCTTTTATAAATTATAAGAATGTGGAGCGACTGATAACTGAAATACAGCGTGCTCACGATGATATACTTCGAAATGCAAATGGTAAGCTCGTAATGTTCGATTTTATGCTGAAGGTAATGTTGCAATTAAGAAAATAAATATAAACCAATAACTTATATAAAACCCAATAAAATGAAACCAACTTTGTTTATCCTCGCAGCAGGAATGGGAAGCCGCTATGGAGGCCTGAAGCAGCTTGATTCACTTGGTCCTTCCGGCGAGACAATAATGGATTACAGCGTGTATGACGCTCTCCGTGCCGGCTTTGGCAAGATCGTATTCGTGATCCGTCATGATTTTGAGCAGGATTTCCGCGACAAGGTGATCTCTAAATATGAAGGTCATGTGCCGGTGGAAGTCGTTTTCCAAGATATCCACGACCTTCCCGAAGGATTTTCTGTCCCGGAAGGACGTCAAAAACCATGGGGCACCAACCATGCTGTGCTTATGGCTAAGGACGTAATCAAAGAACCTTTTGTAGTAATCAATGCTGATGACTATTACGGACCTGAAAGTTTCCAGCTTGCCGCTGAAACCCTTAAGGATCTTGAAGGGAAGACCGGAGAATATTGCATGATAGGTTTCAAAATTGAAAACACACTTAGTGAAAACGGTGGTGTAAGCAGAGGTCTTTGTGAAGTTAACGAAGAAGGCTATCTGACAGGCGTGAAGGAATGTCACGGCATTCAGCGCAAGGGAGAAGGTCTTATACATGTGGAAGATGAAGTGGAAAAACCATTCCCGGCAGGCAGCAGTGTGAGCATGAATATGTGGGGCTTTACGCCTGACTATTTCGGATATAGCGAGAAAGCTTTTGTAAAGTTCCTTACAGAGCATGGCAATGAACTCAAATCTGAATTCTATATCCCGACCGTTGTAAATGATCTCATCCAGAATGGCGAAGCTTCCCTCAAGGTGGTGCAGACTCCATCGAAATGGTTTGGCGTTACTTTTGCTGCCGACCGTCAGGCAACTGTTGATCAGTTCAAGGCCCTCGTAGACGCCGGCGTATATCCATCACCTCTTTTTTCTAAATAAAGATATGGCTATAAAGATTTTGGTCACAGGTGGCACGGGATACATTGGTAGCCACACTGTAGTAGAACTCCAGCAAGCTGGATATGAAGTAGTCATAATTGACAATCTTTCCAATTCCAACCGCGATGTATTAAAAGGCATTGAGGCTATTACAGGTATTGCTCCCGTATTTGTAGAAGGAGATTGCACCGATCTTGAAACTCTCAAAAAGCTTTTCGAACAGAATCCGGGTATCAAGGGTATAATCAATTTTGCTGCTTCTAAGGCAGTGGGTGAGAGCGTTCAGAAGCCACTCCTATATTATAGGAATAATCTCAACACTCTTATCAATCTTCTTGAATGCATGCCTCAGTATGGAGTGAAGGGAATAGTATTCTCAAGCA
>CAMWQY010000248.1 GCA_947176355.1 uncultured Porphyromonadaceae bacterium | reverse complement strand
CTTATGATCGTGGTCAACAACCAGGTCGGAAGCGGCAGAATGTTTCCATTCCTCAACCATGTGTTGTGGGATGGACTTTCTTTTGCAGATTTGGTATTTCCATCCTTCATGTTCATAATGGGAGTATGTTCTGCTTTTTCCTTAAACAAGCTCCCCAAGCGAGAGGGCGTGCATAAATCCATCATAAGAGGATTTAAAATCATTATAGTAGGAATATTACTGACTTGGATAGCACGTGGAAGTCATGGAGTAGAAAAACTAATGGAATTCGAGACATTGAGACTTACCGGAGTTCTTGTCCGCTTGGGAGTATGCTATATGTTTGCATCCCTCATCTATATAGCATTAGGACCAAGCAAGAAAACCATTTATACCATTGCCGGCATTCTCATAGCGTACGCTGCGATTCTGATTATTTTCGACGGTTTTCAATTGTCGGAAGAAAATATCATAGCAAAAATCGACAGGTCGATCATCGGTTGCGAGCACATGTATCATAAGCGAGTGGGAGACACGCGAATATGTTTCGATCCGGAAGGACTTCTTTCTAATTTGCCGGGTATAGCGCACGTGCTGATAGGCATGCTCTGTGGCAACATCATAATAACCGGGAAAAGAGATCTTTGGAGAGTAGTAGCAAAACTATCGCTCATAGGGGGAGGGTTAATTATCCTTGGGTTCTTCTTTAATCCTATGATACCAATCAACAAAAACCTATGGACACCGAGTTTTGTCTTCGCCACATGCGGAGGAGCTTCAGCAACTCTTGCCATACTTCTATGGATGCTCGACATAAGGAAAATGAAGATTGAATGGTTTGTAAAGCCAATGAATGTGTTCGGACTTAATCCTCTTGTACTATATTGCTTCAGTTATCTGCTTGAAGAGTTTATCGGGAAAATTGAAATCAAAGGACTCCCATTCCCTTCATGGTTTTCGATGATATGTGGAGGAAACGAGTTTGGCTCTCTCGCGTATTCTTTATTTTTAGTACTGTTGTGTTTGGCAGTAGGATGTCCCTTATACGCGAAGAAAATTGTTATAAAACTTTAAAAATAGCATTGTAGGCAAAATTTTCACAAAAGAAGACTAAACTTGCACAAGAAAAATTTGTCAACTTCATAGAAAATCGCTAAATTTGCAGTTGCGAAATTAGAAAGGGGAAAACTCTTTTCAAACAAGTTCGCACAAAATAGTAACCGAATAACAAACATAAAACCGTATATCAATGAAATTAAGAACATTATTCGCTGCTTCACTTGCGGCAATCGCAATGAGTGCATCAGCCCAGACTCATTTGGAAGGTGCTGAATACTACAAGGCAGACCAACTCGACAATGCAAAAGAACTTCTTTTGCGCAACTTGAACAATGCCGGCACCGACAAAGCAATCGCCAACTATTATCTTGGTCTCATTGCCATCGATGAAAACAAACTTGATGAGGCTCAGAAATATTTCGAAGCCGGCGTTCAGGCCAATCCTAATTATGGCTATAACTATATAGGACTCGGAAGCATGGCTCTCAAGAAGGGAGACAAGAAAGCAGCTGAAGACCAATTTAAGAAAGGAGAAGGACTCATCAAGAAAGATGCAGCTGCTGAAATCGCAATTGCACGCGCATATTATGATGCTGATCCCGTTCTCTACGCAAAAGAGATAGAGAAGAGAGTGGCAAAAGCTCGTAAGATTAATCTTCAGGCACCGGCTATTTACATTTTCGAAGGTGATCAGGAAAAAGACAAAAAGAACTGGGGTGGAGCTGCCGGCAAATATGAGATGGCAAAGAGCTATGATGCAAATGCTACTGAAGCATACGTGAAATATGCAAACCTTTACACTCAGGTGAATCCTCAGTATGCAATCACCATGCTTAAGGAGCTTCTTTCAGTGAATCCGACCTCTGCACTCGGTCAGCGTGAGCTTGCAAACGCTTACTACAATAAGAAAGACTACGCAGATGCAGCGCGTGAATATGGAGTATACGTGAAGAATCCCAACCACTTCAAGCAGGACGAAGACCGCTACGCATTCCTTCTATTCTTCAGCCAAGACTATAAGAATGGTTATGACTATGCTACTCAACTTCTTGCTGCAAACCCGGGCAACTTCACAGCTCGCCGCTATCAGTTTATGAACGCCGCAAACCTTCCTGAGATGGCAGAACAGCTCGTGCCAATGGCAGAAGAACTTCTTGCAGCACACAATGCTAATCCCGCAGCCAACAAGTTTGCCGCCATCGACTTCAATCTGATCGCAGATGAGTTCTCAAGGGCAAAACGTGTTGACGAAGCTATCGCAGTGCTTCAAGAAGGAATCAAGGAAATGCCTGAAAATGCGAATTTCAATAAGCAGCTTGCCATGGCATTTGTAGAAAAAGAAGACTTCTCCGGAGCTTCAGATACATTTGAAGGATTCATAGCTAAGACTGACGAACCGGGCTACAATGACTTTATCCAGCAGGCCCTCTTCAGCTACTATGCAGGCATCGAGAACAAGCAGAAACAGGATCAGGCCAAGGCAGACAGCTATTTCAATAAGGCTAAGGAAAATATCAATAAGGCAGCAGCTATACTTCCTGACAACTATAAGCCAAAGAAAATGCTTGGAGACATCGCAATGCAGTATGCTACATCCGATGAAGAAGTAAAGAGTGCAGCATTCCCAATGTACAGCGAAGCAGCAGCATTACTTGAACAAAGTTCAGATACAAGCCGCTACAAAGCAGACGCAAAGACTATCTACAACTATCTTGGCAACTACTACCTCGATCAGAAAGATGTAGCTAAGGCTAAGGAATGCTTCAACAAATATCTTCAGTATGATCCTGACAACGAAAGCTACCGCAAATTCGTAGAAGGACTCAAAGACTAAGCAAACTAAGACAACATATTATCATGACATTCGCCTTGCTAATGCAAGGCGAATGTTTTTTTGTCTAATTTTAATATTTTTTTTGCTTATTTTTCAAAATTTAATTAATTTTGTATTTTACGAGGAAGAACAACAATTCATTAATATATATACCATATAGGTATGGCAATAGAAATTAACATAAAGAAGGGACTTGACATTCCCATGGAAGGGAAAGCCGAAGGGAAGCCGGAGCCAATCAAGGCGACTCTTGTCGGCATCTGCCCTGAAGATTTTCCTGGATACACCTGGAAATGCGATGTAAAGCTCGGCGATACCGTTGCTAAGGGCTCGCCACTCTTCCACGCCAAGGAAGCGGAGGCTATCAAGCTTGTCTCGCCGGCAGCAGGAACGGTGGAAGAGATACGCCGTGGAGAAAGGCGTAAGATCCTTGCCGTCACCGTAAGAGTAGGAGAAGAAGACTCCAAGAATCCCATTGAAGCAGGCAGCCTGATCGAAAAACTAAAGCAAAGCGGATTATGGGCGATGATGCGTCAGCGACCATTTGATGTCGTTCCCGCAGAAAACGCCGAACCTCGCGATATTTTCGTGACTGCATTCGACTCCTCCCCTCTCGCCGGCAATGTCATTCCGACACACATTGGGGAATATCTTGAACCGGGACTTGAAGCATTGAAAAGCCTGACAAAAGGAACAGTCTATCTTGCAGTGCGTCCGGGGCAGGGTTTGCGCACAAAAGTAGCAAAAGTGCTCGACATGATCGGTCCACACCCGGCTGGAAATGCAGGCGTACAGATTGCTGCGGTAGCTCCTATAAATAAGGGTGAAACAGTTTGGACAGTAGATGCAGGCACTGTGGCAAGATTGGGAATGCTTATCAAGAAAGGATATTGCGATTACCGCGCAGAAGTAGCCATTACCGGTCCGGCTGCAATGAAGCCCAAAAAAGTGCTTACAGAAATTGGGGCATCGCTTAATGAAATCCTAAAAGGAGAACTTAAGGAAGACACGAGCGTCAGAGTAATCTCCGGCAATGTACTGACCGGAACAAAAGTGAATCCCGAGACCGACTTCCTCAGATTCCCATATCGCCAGATCACTATCATTGAAGAAGGCGACAAAGCGGATGAGTTCATGGGCTGGGCATCCATGAGTCCGAAGAAATTCAGCATCAAACGCACATTCCCTGCATTCTTGAGAGGCCTCGAGAAGCCATTTAATTTTGATGCACGCATCAAAGGAGGTCACCGAGCCATGATTCTCAGCGGAGAGCTTGACAAGGTGTTCCCATTCGATATCTATCCGGAATATCTCATCAAAGCCATGATGGCAGGAGACTACGACAAGATGGAGAAACTCGGAATCTATGAAGTAGCCCCTGAAGATTTCGCACTTCCTGAATTCGTAGATACCTCTAAGCAGGAACTCCAGAAACTGACACGCGAAAGCCTGGAGAAACTCCGCAAAGACAGTTAGAAGGAATTCATAATTCATAATGCATAATTCATAATTATTATACTCTGGAATTCAGACGATAAAATCTTTATGATATTATAC
>CAMWQY010000247.1 GCA_947176355.1 uncultured Porphyromonadaceae bacterium | reverse complement strand
GGAAATACAGTCCTATATAGTCACCGTTCAGCACAACCTCAACCGGTCTGAAACTTGGAGTCCAAGCCATGTCCATAAGTTTTCCTAATTGAAAACCGGCCACTGTGTTTTCGGTTGGTTTCAGCAATGCCCAATGCTTATTTTTTGGCATTCCCATCATTGCCGTCTTTTTTCCAAGTTTTATTTTATACGGTTTCTTTACTCCCTTCCATGAAGAATGACCTCTTCCTCGTATCTGCATTGACAACGGGGCTATTTCGGAACCGAGAGGTTCAATGCCTTCTGCACTCATCGGATCAAGCCAATATGAGGCATTGAGATATTCTTCTTTAGATATAATTGGTTGATGGTTTTCGGTATCTATGTATATGACAGGCAAAGTACCGGATACTGATACGACTGATTGTGAAGGCGGCTCTGTCGCATAAATATCATTTACGCATGAAGCGAATATCAGTAATGTCAAACAACATCCGATAATGTTGATGATTTTCTTCATATATGTTGTGATTTTAATGATGTTAGCAATTTATATGTGCTTCGCATACTTGACAATGGCGATAGATTTTCACCTGAATGTTCCACCATATCTGCGAATGCCTTGATTTCCGAGAGAAAGCCTTGTGTATAAAGTTGGTTGTTGATTAAGAGCGGGTTAAAATTGTTTCTCTCAGCAAGCACCTGTTCGGTGGCAGTGAAAAATCCGAGCTTTTCAAGCGGTATGCCGGCTATGCTTTTGGGATGCGGGTAATGGAACAATCGCTCCATCTGTTCAAGTCTGTATTCTCCTGTCGCAGTATTGACATGGAGAGTTTCTTCCGGATCAGTCCATGAATAGGCGGTGGAGAGTTCGATAATCCCCTTGACATCTCCGTGAGAAAGTAATGCCTGAACGGTTATGGTTCCGTTCCTGTCGGAGCCTTGTACCGCCTTTATTTCAGCATCGCCGAATATGTATATTGCCAAATCCAACGGGTGGATGAATAGGTCGGTGAATGGATTTCCTTCGGGATATATACCGGTATGATACAGCATGGAGTAGCTTATAGGCTCTGTCTTTTGCAACCGTTTCTTCAATGTGTGTGTCAATGGTGAATATCGCTTCTGCGTACCTACCATTGCCACTTGCCGTTGGTCTGCGGCAACGAGATTTTTTAGCTGTTCGAGTGTCTGACACGGAGGTTTCTCCACAAAAAGATATTTGCCCGCTGCCATCACACGGGAGCATATTTCGTAGTGTGACTGTGGTGACGTGCATATGAACACGCCTTTAACCTCGCTATCATTCAATATCGTGTCTAACGAGGTCGTTGCCGTAACTCCGAAGCGCCGTTCAATCGCTGGCAGCTTGTCCGGGCTTTTGCAACAAATGTATTTAAGCCGTATGCCGAGATATTGCAGTGCCGGATACAGGTTTTGTAAGGCATGGCTGCCGACACCCACAAATGCGTACATCGCTGAATATTGCGATTGCAGTATTTTCAGGTTACGTTGTGACCGCCAGCGTTGTATGGCATTGTCGATAAGACCTTTCATTTTTTTGTACGTTTGAGATAGTTATGATAAGTAAGACTGCTGTCCGCACACCATTGGTATTCCCCATAGAACATTTCTATAATCTTCTTGGGCAGGACTTTTTCTAGATTGCGGAGCAGTATAATGTCATATTTCCGATGGAAATTTATCCAGCATCTGTTACACTCTTTCGAGTGACGGCATTGCACTGCAACACTTTCTGCCGAGTTAAAGACCTCATCAAGTGTCTCTTCCTTGATATTGCCGAGAACAACATCAAGATTTTGACACAGGGGGACGTTCCCGTCAGGGTGGATGACAAGCGAGTTAGTGATTGACTGACAGCGGAGTCGAAGATGTCCATTGCGCCATTGGTCGTAAAGTGCAACAAAATCATAGTTCTCTTGCGTGTCGTTTATGTTGGCAGGGATCTGCGAGATATATTCCTCTCCCTGTGCCTGCAACATTTCAGCTTTTGTGTCAAAGTATGCCATCGTGCCGTATATGCCTATGCGGATGTCAATCCCATAGCGTTTTGCAATGTCAATGGTATATTCCATGTCCTTGAAGCTGTTGAACGGCGAGAGGCAGAACATAAGCGATATGGGGATTTCATCTTTAAGCTCCTCAATCACATGGATTACCTTGTCGTAGCCGTCCACGCCACGCATATTTTTATATGTGTTGCGGTTACCGTCAAGTGAAATGTAAAGATGCTTGGGCCGGTAACATCTTGTCAGGTCTATTACCTTTAGCGGAAGGAGGCAGTTTGAGAGAAGTGTGTAGTTGGGATGGTTCGCCTGAAACCACTCCAATATCTCTGCTACCTGTGGGTGCAACACGAACTCACCACCCTCAAGTCCTACTGTTGTGTGGCGGCTTATGCAACTGCATGACATCAGCGACACGATTTCATCTTTTGAAAGAGTGTCATGAGGCTTCTGCCATATCGAGCAGTGACGGCAGCGTGACTGGCAGCGGTTGGTAGCGTAAATCATCAACCGGGCAAGTTTCTTGTTGCCGGGAAATATGGTGTTGCGAACAAATAGTACACCATTCCGAATATAGTCTGTTACCTTATACACGTCTTTGAGTCTGATAATTTCACCTTATAGATGAAACTATACCCCAAAAACTGCATAAGGCACTATAACTTTTATAAAATTACCAAGTCAACCTCAGACCTATCGGCATGGTAATCTCAAATGGTTTATCCTGCCGTATCGTCTTGATGTCGGAGCCGGGATTGAAATAGTATTTAAACGAAGGCTCGGCGTATATGCTGAACGATGGCGTAAAATGATACTGTATGCCAAATCCACCCTCTACCGACCATTGCAATGGCGCATGGATTTTGATTGTGGTTTTGGTTGAGTTGCCAAATTGTGGCAAATACTCTAATATCGACTGATTTCCGTTGACAGGAATATCAAGTGCGCCGCCTCCTTGTCCGTACAGCGAGAAACCATTATAGGTGATTATGCGATAGTCAAGCTTCAACGGAACTCCAATATAATGTATGCGTTGGATTGTTTCCTTGTTCATTACTTTGCTTTGAGAAAGGAAGTCAGACCGCAGGAATGTATAACGTAAGCCTGTTTCTACGCTCCAACGAGAGGTAAGTGACTTATTGACAGACAGCCCAATCACCAACGGCATATAATGACGAGTTTTTTCCGTGACATCAATTTCGCTATCAGGCCCTTCCACATCGGGAAGCTCCGGATTGGGTATTCTATAACGGTTCAAGTCATGTTGTTCAAGACTACCTGCGTACGCCAGTGATAATGACCAATCGGGATTGTCGGATTGTCGGAGGGTGAGAATTTCCTGTGCAAGAAGTTCTTCTCGGTTTATTACATTCGGAATTACTCTTATGGTGTCATTGGAGATGCTGTCATTCTTAATAGCTGGGATACTGTCGGTTAGGATTGTCACCTCAGCTATATGCTTTTGTGTTTCAGGGTTCTGTATTGCCTTGTAAATCATCTTTAGACCTGGTGCAATACTGTCATTCCCTGAATTCGCATCTACGATTGAATCTGTGACAAGGGGCGTTTCCTTATCCGTATTTTTGCTTATAATCGGATTTTGCAGAGCATCTTCCCGATTTTTGAATAGCCCATGCCAGATAAGCAATATAATTCCAATAATAGATAGAATACCCATCTCAACACGATATTGCTTAATCATACGCCGCAGCATAGCTCTTGCATGCGTAAGTTGCGAAGATGACGAATGTGGAGCGATACCAAGCAACGCGGCGATTTCTTTATGCGAAAGCCCGTCGATTACCGCAAGACGAAAGACTTTGCCGTAGCCTTTCGGCAGTTTGTCAATTATCTTGTCCAATTCTTCCCAAGTCAGTTCTCGTACGTTGTCATCGGACGCAACGTCATTATCAGCGATTGCAGTATCCGACATGGGGATAGAAATATGGTTGGTTTCATCTTTAAGATATTGGAGAGACAAGTTTTTCATTATTGAGGTGAGCCAAGCCTCTATACTTGCTCCATTTTTGAGCGACCCAATTGATGTAAAGGCTATCAGGAACCCATCATGGAGTACATCTTGCAAAATATCAGCATTATGTATGTAGTACGCCACAACCTTACGCATAGGCGCGAGATAAGTCTGATAGAGAGTCCCGAAGGCTTCTCTATCTCCCGATTGACATTGTTTAACAAGCGATACTTTGTCCATTGATTAAATATATTAACAATGGATAAAAATTACCCCAAAAGACTGCATCAAATGGCAAAAAAAGATTGGCTGTTTCGTCATTTTTTCACATTTTTTACAATTCGAAAAGGACGTTCTATCGTTAAGTTCTATATATACATTGAGCGCATATAACAAATTTAATTCGCACAATTCTACCAAATTGCTTAATTAAGTGTGTTTTTATACCATGACACCGT
>CAMWQY010000246.1 GCA_947176355.1 uncultured Porphyromonadaceae bacterium | reverse complement strand
TTCCCATTGAACGCCTTTATCTTAAGTTCTGTGCCGGTCGGCATATTGTCCGGTATATTATAATGCATAGGTGTCAACCAGTAATTATTGCCTTGCGCATCTGTCACCCGCCATGCGGTCTGTGCCATCTTGCGGTTTCCGTAGCGGTCGGTAGTTTCAGCCCCGGGTTTATGATAAGTTTTTCTAACGGGTATTTCCGGAAGAGATTCATAGATGAAGTCATCTGCAAGGTATTCTACTTTCTTATAGAGTGTCACGGGGTCTGCAGGCTGAGTACCGGCCGGAATCTTCTTTTCTGTCTCTCGATAAAGACGTGGAAGATACCATTCATTTCTATCATAAAGGTCCTTAACGTATTTAAGCTCCCACTTAGCCTGGGGAAAAGCACCTCCCTCTGCAAGTGCAGATGCAAGATTTACGTGTATCTTTCCCTTGAATTCCTCTTGCCCCGGACAGCACAGGGCCTTATAAAGCAGTCCCACCTTAATCCGCAACGAATCCTTGTCAGCAATCAATGCGGCAAGACGACTCCAGAAGTAAAACTTCGATGGAGAAGCAAGAATGGCATTTCGGAGCATGCTGATGGCAGCCTCCTGTTCCCCCGCAAGTTCATAGAGCTGCGCGCATTGTGCATATAGATTGGCAGATCCTGCATACTCTGCAAGTGCACGATTGATAATGTCCATAAATTGTGGAGAAGCAGGTATACGCGCAGAATATAGTTCATCTACATAGCTTGTGATAAGTTTCTCAACGGTAGATGGAAGTATCTTCCCCTCATGCTCTTTCCTGCGCCAGTCGCCCGGACGGAGGTTGGCAAGATTCCATAGATCTGCAAACTTTACTATTGAAAACCTTGTGGCATCCGTGACGGGGTTGAAGCCATCCTTAACTCTTGCGAGCGAAGACGCGTCGGAGGCATCTTTATAAAGTCGGATTGCCTCCGTCAATATCATGGAATGCAGCTTGTGAGGCTTCACTACCTGAAGATTCAAATAGCGTGCGAGCATTAGTTTTCGCTCCTTGATAGCTTGTGCCGGACTTTGGTGCATTGCATAGTATATTATCCAACCGAATGGGTAATGACTCTTTATGGGCAATGTATGATTGTCGGCATATTTCAATATTTCTCCGTAAACTTCTATGGCAGCTCCACCTTTGGCGCGGTCAAACCCATCCGACACAAACTGAATAAGTTGGTTAGTTTCCATGATATAAGATATTAGTTATTTCTACAATGTTACAAAACTACTCATAAAATCTGAGACTGCAAAGTATTTTTTTATATTTTTCGCAACAAATACGAATATTTTATGTTAGAGATATAGACACTAATTGAAATGATTTGGCTATGAAGAGTTGTCTATATACTGGAACTGGCGATGGCGGCAGCACGTCGCTTGTCGGAGGTGAACGGATAAGTAAAGTTTGCACCCGCCTTGAAGCGTACGGCACTGTCGATGAGTTCTCATCATTTTTGGGAGTAGTGCTTTCAAATTCGCAGTGCCCCTCGGGCCTGAAAGAGGAGCTGCTTGAGATTCAAAATAGACTTTTCGATGCTGGTTGCTATCTTGCTACGGCGGTCAAAGGCAACGAGAAGCCGTGCTGCAACGGCATTGACTCAGAAGCCGTAGAAAGACTTGAAAGATGGATTGATTCCCTTGATGAAGAGACTCCTAAAATCCGTGCATTTGTATTGCCCGGTGGCTGTGAGCTTGCCGCTCATTGTCACGTAGCTCGGACAGTGTGCCGACGTGCAGAGCGGAGAATTCTTGAGTTGGCTATCGATGAATATGTCGATCCGGTGCTGATAAGATGGTTTAATAGGCTCAGCGACTATCTTTTCATAGCAGCCCGCTACCTCAACCACCTCGAAGGAGTGGCAGAAATCACATGGGCTCCCGCCTCCAAATCCTAAAATTTGCCTCAATGCCCAACCTAAACGATTAAACAAATAAACAATTAAACAAAAAATATACGATATATGTACTGGACACTTGAACTTGCGTCAAAACTTGAAGACGCACCATGGCCCGCAACAAAAGACGAGCTCATTGACTATGCGCAGCGCAGTGGCGCCCCGCTTGAAGTAATTGAAAATCTCAACGAAATCGAAGACGAAGGCGACACCTACGAATCAATCGAAGAAATCTGGCCCGACTACCCCTCCAAAGACGACTTCTTCTTCAACGAGGAGGAGTATTGATCGATTGTAAGTAGGCAAATAAAAGATAATCAATCGGATAAACAATACAAATTTGTTTGTCCGATTGATTTGTTTGTATTTTAGCCAAACAAATACAAATATATAATTTATTGAAAATCAATAATGCTTATTTTTAGTCCATTCAATAATTCTGGATTTGTTTGTATATAATTCATGCCGTTTTCAGACATGTGTAAGTATCGGCAACTCGTATCTCCTTGATAAGATGGAGTGATTTCCGGAGAATATATTTCGGAGTGGAGGATTAGTATTTCAGACAGGTTCGATATCTTCGATTTCAGGGGCCAATTCAAGCAGAGTCTTGCCGTCTATCTTGAGGTTTTCTACGAGAGCCATAGGGCTATCGAAAACTTCCTTTCGCTCTGTAAAGTGACTGTCGGAAATTACACCTTCACCTGAATTAAGCAGATAGTATGTATGGTCGTTGTATGTTAACTCAACATCGTATCCCGCGATACAATAGTCGTAGAGTAGCACCCCGAGGGCTTTGCAAGAATAGCCCTCGTAAGAATCGCCATACATTTTCTTATTTGGAGGGTATTTGCTATTGAAAGGAAACCCAAAGAGGTCATAGCCAACATAATCACGAGGGTCGTTCTCCTTGGTAATATAAATTTTATTTTCCATAATTTCTGACTCTTTCTAAAATAGATTTCTTTTCTGCATCAAGTGCATAAGTTTCACTTTCTGGGAAGCCATTCCTATTAGTTATTGTTTTAGTATGTCCGTTTTCACAGGGATGATAGTGTTCACCAAGGCCATTGTGTTCACGCGTATGTATTTCCCATATCTTTTTTCCATCCGGACCATATTTAGCAATTGCCTGTACATCATTACCTTTTTTGTTAAAGGTAGCATATGTGCGATTAGGAGTATGACTTTCTTCTGGTAGTTTGACAGAATCCTTAGAATTCTTCTTCTGAACAATCTGTATTTCTCCTACGGTGCCAGTGGTCTTCCATTTACGTCCTAACTCTGACTCCAGACTACCATTACTATGAGATCCGTTTGCGCCCATTGCGAAGATTTTTAAGGTTGATATTCTCGTAATAGACACTGATATCTTCTCGTTCACCCGGCATTTTGTCTCCATAGCGAATAATGAGAATAGGTTCAAGTACTTTTATAGCCTCCTCGTAACCTTTTCTCCATAAATATTTGGCAACATTGTTTCCTTTTATTCCAGTACAGTTTATGGCAACAACCGAATGTCTTGGAATACCAATAAAGGCGTATGAATAGCTTGTAGGATCAGACCAGGTAACATTGGGTATCATGAGTACTCCCTGAGATTGATAGAATGCCGTCAAAGCCATATTCCACCAATGGTTATGAAAGTTGACGAACTTGTTCATGCCAATCTTTTGTGAAAAGTCCGGTCCCACCACGCATGCGAATCTTTTGAGGGGTTCTACGTATCGCTTGGGATTATGAAGAATTCGTGCGAAGTTTATGTCCGGCTCATAGAATACCAGTACTAAATCCTTATTGGATCTGTATAGAGCCTTGCTGAAAGGTATAGCAATGTTTGGTAACTCAAAAGGGTTAACTTTATGAACTTTAGGCATAGGAAATGGAACTGTGGAATCTATAAATTCCACATGATTTAATATATCCTGCTTATTCAGGATAAGGTCAGCAGTACGTGAACTGTTTTTTTTAGGTTTCTTCCGATTGTTTAAGGAATTTTGTGGTAGATTATTTCCCATCTTATCTAAGATACGGGGATTGAAACTTTCTTGCTCTCTTTTTAAGAATAAAGTCTCTTTTTGAGGTCTATGTTCATTTTCGTAGGCCATGTTATAAGTTTAATTTACTAATGATTTTTGATTTCGAATAGGGAGTGATGAAAGTCTCCGGAGTTCTTTAACAATGCAAAATTACTAAATAAAAATCAATCACGCCCCTTATCTTGCAAAAGTATGATATAATTGTTATAATTAGTTTTCCTAATAGCGTGTGAGTATTTATTTGTCCAATGTTTGGCCGGTAAAGCATCGGTTTTTTTTGACCAATCGTCTCAGACCGTCTCAAATGGTCTAGTTTGTTTGGCTAAATAACATCCCAAAGCAGTTAAGTTGTTGATTATTAGCATATATAATATTCTTCAACGAAGAGGAGTATTGATCGCAGATCAATTACTTAAGTCATTGTAATTACAATTCCGATGATTCTGGCGATCGAAGAATTTGGATCATTGATTCGGAACACAACTTATACTTATACCATATCGGGTTCTATGTT
>CAMWQY010000245.1 GCA_947176355.1 uncultured Porphyromonadaceae bacterium | reverse complement strand
CGAATAATTTCCATTACTTTGTTTTTATTGCAAAGATAAGCATTTATATCTTCCAATCCAAACAAAATTGTAATAATCGGCAGATATATCTGCCGATTATTACAATTTTGCAAGAATCGGCATTTATATCTGCCAATTCTGCATTTATTCTCAAGTCATAAACCATGAAGCGCCTCTCCGAGGCTACTAGACTATGATTCAAGTCACCCCAGACTGAAGTCTGGGGTTAAGGCATAATTATCAGGTCTCCGACCTGATTTCATTATAAAGCTTCACAAACTTAACATAAAGGTTATTGATTAAATGACTTTAGGGATTAGTTAAGATGGGTAAAGGATAACGCCCGATACCATAAATAGATATGATATGATCTAATATTATTGGCTATGAATGCTTATGGTCTTTGGCTTCGGCTGATTCGACAAGAAAGACACTCGCGATAATCAAGATGATGGAAAGAATCTGCCACCAGGAAAACTTGTCTTGACCCAAAACGTAACTTACTATGGCTGCTACGATGAGTATCCAATTAGAATATAATGCCACAACTGTAGCCGGAAGCTTCTTAAGTCCGATATCAGTGAGAAGATAGCTCAGAGAGGTAGGGAAAAGGAGGACAAATGCGAGAACAAGGAAGGGTGTAGAGAAAACTCCCGATGTCAGTACCGGTGCAAACCATTTGCCGCTTATGAGAACTGCCACGATTCCTGCGAGAAGCCCTCCGGAGAATGTATATTTGCTTACAGTGGCATTACTTAGTCGCTTCAAAAATTTCTTTTCTATCACAAGGTATGCGCTGAAAAGGAATGTGGATAGCAAGCAGAACATATTGCCCAAAAGAGGATTGGATGCCACCTCACTGTGTTTCTGGGTAAGGATACATATAAGGGCTCCCCCTATACCTAAGAAAATTCCTATAAGCCGTCCGGTCGACAGACGGTCTGTGCGTAGGATAAGACATATTATATATACTACGGTAGCTTGCAGTGCTATGAAAATTGATGAGGAGATCGGAGTGGTATATGTAAGTCCTATCAATAGAGTATACATATATCCGAATACTGCTATTATGCCCGTCAGTAGAAGCAGCAGACGATCGCGCATCGTCACCTGTTCTGTCTTATCTGGACGTAACCAACCAAGAATCCAGAAGAAGAGGGACCCAAAACCGAGGCGAAGCACCACTCCTGTGAATGCATTCATCCAAGTAGGAAGCAGATACTTCAGGGCATTCTCATTAAGGCCGGAAAAAGTCTTCGCAATGAACATTGAGACATTTCCGACCATACGTCCTCGTTTATCAACCTTTAGGGTATCTTCTCCCGAGCTTACCTCATTACCGGGACCAATGGATTTTGTTTGTTGGGTATTCATCATCAATATGGTTTTATGGTATTAACACAGTATATGGATTTAGGTTTATTTAGCCACCATATTGATTTTGCTGACAAAGTCAGTTTTTGCTTCGGTATAAGCATCGCGATTGTGCTTGAATTGCGGCAGGAGGCTCTGTTTGAGATTTTCGTATTCCTTGGCTATGTCAGGATGTGCGATGAGGTAATCGCGAAAACGGATTTCGTCGTTGTCTCCTTTAGGGTGGAAATGAATGTGGAATACTCGCTCCGCATACCCTTCCGGAGTGTATCCTTTGTTGAAGCTCATTCGATCGTCGGATACTGACATGCAGATGTATCCGGCGGATTCCATTATCTTTCTTATACTATCCTTATCTGTCTCAGCTGGAATCTCGACGAGGATATCTACAATGGGTTTTGCGGCTATACCTGGTATGGCTGTGCTGCCTATATGGGTAATGGTAGTATCAAAATCTTGAAGAGTAATCGAGAGTTTGTCTATTTCCTCTTCAGCCCAATCAGTCCAATGAGGGTTATATGGGGCAAGAACTATGGGAAAAAGTTCCCATAGTTCTTCAAGAGTCATATCCTTTAGGGCTTTCGGCATCAGTCTTTAAGCTCCATTAGTTCACCGGTATATGTGTCCATTACAAAGCCCTGCACGTTGACGCCTGTCGGGGGCATCAGGGGATGGTTGGCGATGAGATCTACAGTTTCTTTGACAGCCTCGTCCGTGTCATCAAATCCGTGAAGCCATTCCTTAAGATTGATTCCACAGTGCTTCATCAGCGTAATATGCTCCTCGCTTACCCCACGCTCTTGCATGAGATGGAGCATCTCATCCGCATCCATGCCCTGCACGCCGCATCCGGTGTGGCCAATGACCATTATCTCATTCACTCCCAGTTCATATATGGCAACTAAAATGGATCGCATAGTAGAGTCGAAAGGGTTAGTTATAGTAGCTCCGGCATTCTTGATGATTTTAACGTCTCCGTTACGTATGCCGAGAGCAGCGGGGAGCAGCTCCACGAGGCGTGTATCCATACATGTTACTATAGCAATTTTCTTATCGGGATACTTGCTTGTGGCAAAACGTTCGTAGCCTTTTTCGGCTACAAATTTCTTGTTGAAATCTTTGAGTTCTTGAATCATGATAGAGTTTTTATGGAATTAATGGTTTAATGTTTTTAATTGACGACGTTGGTTGGAGTGCCTTCAATGAAGTTTACCACGTTTGCTACGGCTATGTCCATAAGCCGTTGGCGAGCTTCGACTGTCGCCCACCCGAGGTGTGGAGTGGTATAGCAATTGCGTGCATAGAGCAGTGGATTGTCGATTGTAGGGGGTTCGCATGAAAGTACATCCACTCCTGCTCCTCTGAGTTCTCCACTGTTTAGAGCTGCGGCAAGTGCGGTTTCATCTACGAGGGGTCCACGACCTGTATTTATCAATATCGCAGATGGTTTCATCTTTGCCAATGTTGAGGCGTTTATTAGGTGTTTTGTAGAATCTGTGAGTGGACAATGGAGCGACAGCACATCGCTTTCGCTTAGCAGTTGGTCAAGATTTTTCGCTTTTGCCACTCCGGCTGGAAGTGCATCTGCAGGTTTTGATGACAAAGCCAAGACCTGCATGCCGAACGCAAGAGCAATACCGGCGACTTTGCTACCGATATTTCCGAAACCGACGATACCGAAAGTCTTTCCGGCAAGCTCCATAAGCGGAGAATCCCAATAGCAGAAATCAGCATTCCTACTCCATCGACCTGTCCTATTGTCAGCTGTATAATGCTCCACATTATTGGTGATGGCAAGCAGAAGTGAAAATACCATCTGCGCTACGGAGTCTGTGCTATACGCAGGGATATTTGTCACGACGATTCCTTTCTCACGGGCTGCCACCGTGTCTACCACATTGTAGCCGGTAGCCAACACTCCGATATATTTGAGATCAGGAAGATTCTCGATGATATTCCGGTCAATTATTGTCTTGTTGGTAAGAAGGATTTCCGCACCGGCGCTACGTTCTATGGTTTCCGATGGCGCAGTACGGTCATATACAGTCACCTCGCCAAGAGCTTTCAGCCGATCCCATGAAAGATCGCCGGGATTCATCCCATATCCATCTAAAACTATTATTTTCATATTCATTCTTTTTTTTATTGTTTGCTTAGGGGGTACTTGGGAGTAGTTGGGGTATACTTAGGGTATACTTAGAGGATGCTTGCTATGTCGCTTTCCGGAGAGCTCTGTATTTTTGATTTGGACTGTGAGGTGTTTTCTTGTCGAAAGCTTCTAAAAGTCCATCTGCAATCATTCTTGGTAAGATTTTACCCTTTATATGAGAACTGCTATAACCTAAATAATTAGCAATTGTTTGAGCTTCAATCCACTCACCGCTAAGTGCTAAAATGATATTGCTTAATTCTTTATATGATATTTTTCTTCCGGACGCGATTCGTTCTCTTAATTCATTAAAATCCTCTATATTTATATTACTTTTAGGCTTGCTGTTTCCATTACTGTTTCCATTACTGTTTCCATTACTGTTTCCATTTTCTTTATTAGTAGTGGATATAGAATGTATTGGCAATACGGGTTCAACCTTATTTGGTTCCTGAACAATTCCGTGCTGAGGCCTTTTGAATGTGACATACACAAAACCTCCTTCTTGTCGCCATGTAGGCTCCTCTACTCCCTGTTCCTGGCAGGCTTCCATTATGCGTCTGGCTCCTGATCCCCAGTTTTCCAACAGCATCGATTTGTATAAGGTTTCTGCTATATTCATATTATACGGATAGGAATCATGGGGCAATTTTATATTCTCCTCTGTAATCTGAGGAGGGAATACTCCGGGATTGCCAATCTCAACACGATCGTCATAAATAGCGATGCTATTTGTCAGATTTCGCTTCTCCCATTGTCTGTGACATAGAGAGTTGATAATTGTTTCTCTCAGAGCCTTGTATGGAATCTCAAGACGTTCTTCCCTATATACACTGCGGTTGGTAATCTTTCCGCTTAAATTAAGGTGCTTGAAACAGAATGCCAGTCCTGCATCCAATAAATCAAAGAAGTTACCTTCCGCCCGCTGATTGTCAATAAACTCATCCTTGTCT
>CAMWQY010000244.1 GCA_947176355.1 uncultured Porphyromonadaceae bacterium | reverse complement strand
CAAATTGGTCAAATTGGTCAAATTGGTCAAATTGGTCAAATTGGTCAAATTGGTCTAATAATTCTTATAAGGCTTATAATTTTTATAATCAATTTATTATGAGGGTTTGCAGACGATGCCTTTTCCTTTTCTGCCGTTGATGGCTATGGGGAGCGGGGAGTCGAAGTCGACTACGCGGAGATTGCCTTTTTCAAATGATGCGGGTTGGGCATTGAGGAAGTCTTCATTGAAGAATCCATTGTCAGCAGCCGGGTCTACGGTGAAATAGCCTACGCCGAATGAGGTGAGATTCTGGAAGAAGTGAGTGCCCTGAGATGGCTCTATACGGTAGCCTCTCATTGCATATTCCACAATTACTCGAGCTCCGGCAATCTGAGGCCATCGGACGGGAATTCCGAGGGCGGAATCGCTTGAGCCCCAACGTCCGGGACCGATGAGCACATACGGTTTCCCAGCATCCACCATCATCTTATTGACGGCATCCACTTCCTGTGCAAGTTCCACATTGCCAGCGGCATCAAAGCCTTCGCTGCGCACATAGACTACTGTCTTGACATTGTCCATAAGTCCATGACCCAGAGCAGAGTCACTCTTCACGATGAGCTGATCATCGGGCACATCGAGCAGCGAATCATCAAGCATCTCCTTGCGGTCTACAATCGGACGCATCTGCAGCCAATAGAGAGTGCCTTTGCGGTCGCTTTTGGCAGCATCTTTTGATATGATGCCGGCAAATTCGATCTCCACCGGGCGACCCATCTCATACTGGCCCGTAGCGAGCATAAGCTCAGCAGCCTCGGCAAGGGGATACACACCTTGCTTCAACACATTGGCAAAAGTAATTAGTTTTCTACCGGTGCCGAACTCGCTGTCGCGGATCATATAATCATTGAGGTCGAAAGTCGAGACAAGATATTTCAAAGCTCCTGTCTTGAAAGCCTCAGCCACGGTGATTTTCTTCAGGTTGAAAGCATCGTCGGTCTTAAAGTCGGTAGCTTCTGTCTGTTCCAGGGCATATATATGTTTCTGTGTGTCGCGAAGGGCAAGTTGGACTGTAGATGTCTGCAATACTTTGCCCGGGTGCTTCGGAGAGAACCGCAGAGCAAGCCCACCATCCACAATATATTTGCCGAGGCCTGCAGCAATCTCCACGACGCCATCTTCCGCTTGCTCATCTCCGATCGGATAATAATTGAGCGAACGCCCTACGCCTGAGAAAGATGGATAGTAAAGCCCGTCATGGTCTTCACCTACCACCTCCTGGAGTATCACAGCCATCTTCTCTTGGTCGATGACATTGCTTGTGGCGTTCATATAGAGCTTGGAATCAGCGAAAAAGACAGAAGCATAGACCCCCTTCACAGCATTGCAAAGCTGGGCAATCATCTTTTCCTTATCTTTGAGATGAGGAATCATATATGTGGAGTAGATTCCTGCAAAGGGTTGATAGTGAGAGTCCTCCAAAAGGGAGCTGCTTCTTACTGCCAACGGGCGGTCTACTACGTCATAAAGGTATTCAAAGTCTTCTTTCAGGCTTTTCGGAAGTTTTGCGGCGAGGAATGCCTTCAGTATCTCTTCATCCGGGGCATCGCTGAGAGCTACAGGATAGAGATTATTGGTCTCCATAAACTCATCGAAGATGTCGGTGCAAAGCACTACAGTCCGAGGAATGCTGATAGATATTCCATTGAGATTGTCGAAGGCAGGGTTTCGCTTGATAATCTGGTCGATGAAAGCGAGACCGCGCCCTTTGCCACCGAGCGATCCCTGTCCGATACGCGCAAAGTTGCTGTATCGGTCGAAACGTCCTTTACGGAAAATAGCCACGACGCCACGGTTTTTCATCCGCCGGTATTCCACGATGCAGTCCGTGATCATCTTCCTGACGCGGGGGGCTTGGTCCATGCTCTCAAAACGAATGGCATTCAGCGCCTCAGCGATAGGGAAAATGGCACGGCTATATAGCCAGCGAGAGAAGTCATTGTTGGCACAGTGGCGGAAGAGGGCTTCAGAGGGAATGTTATTGACCGACATCTGAAGGTCTTTCAGCTCATGGAATCGCATCAGTTCATTGCCGGTGAGCGGGTCCTTGACGATGAAATCACCAAAGCCGAACAAGTAGTCGACCGCCTTCCCCAGATCAAGTGGAAGAGTCTTGCTGTCCTTGTCGAGGAAAGTAAGGCGCATGGCTTCGGCAAGACGTCGGTTTGATGTCTCTTGGCTTTCAAGTATGATCGGCACAAAAGGATTGCGCTCATGCACGTATGCGGCAAAGCGGAGTCCGGCATGGGGGTCTTTCTCTCCATTTCGAGGGAAACGCACGTCGCTGATGATGCCAAGCATGTGCTTGCCGTATCTGTCGAAAAGGCTGACAGCCTCTTCATAGTCGCGAGCAAGAAGCACTTTCGGTCTGCCACGCATGCGAAGCATACGTTCGTGCTCATTCAGCGCTTCGGTGGAGAATTCCATCGACTGCTTTAGAAGGTGCTTGAAGAGATGCGGAAGAATGGAACTATAGAATCGTATTGAGTCTTCGACGAGGAGTATACATTGCACTCCTACATCGAGGATATCGATTTCAGCGTTCATGCGGTCTTCCATTAGCTTGATGATCGCAAGGATGAGGTCGACGTTTCCGAGCCAAGAGAAGACATAGTCTACTCCGGACAGGTCTTCATTGGCTATGCGACGCCTCACTTCTTTCGAGAATGGAGTGAGCACAACGAAAGGAGTGTCGGGATATAACTGCTTAATGCGCTTGGCTTCTGTAAAGGTCTCGGATACATCTACTCCCGGCATTGCCATTATAAGGTCGAAATGCTTGCATTCGAGCATCTTGAATGCCTCGTCGTAGTTTGCCACCATCGTGAATCGCGGTGGAGAACTCAGGTTGAGTGAGGCGTATTCGATGTAAACTTGTTCTTCCACTCTCCCGTCTTCTTCCATCATGAAAGCGTCGTAAGGAGTAGCTATCAATAAAACGGAGAAGACACGCTTTTGCATAAGATCTGCAAAAGCCGTGTCTCTCAGATGTATTCGGCCGTCAGGACCGATATAGGGTAAATTTGTAGTCACTGCTCTTTCATCTTAGAGTCAAGGAATTTCTCAAGAGCGGCGGTCATAGATGGAGTTTCGGGGGTAGGGGCGCTGAAATCGAGGCGAAGTCCGGCGTCTTCAACGGCTTTCGCAGTAGTAGGACCGAATGTGCCGATATATTTCCCATTCTTAGCCTGGTCGAAGTCAGGGAAATTCTTCTTCAATGATGTGATACCGGAAGGAGAGAAGAACAGGAGCACATCATAGTCAAACGGTTCGTCGGGTGTAAAATCGTTGGTCAACGTATGGAACATCACCGACTTCGTAAGGTCGATTCCTAGAGCTTCGATGGCGCTGGTGTCTTCCTTGTTGACATCGCTTACCGGCATAAGGAATTTCTCTTTTTTGATCTTGTTGACTGCAGCCACAAACTGAGGGTCGTTGAGCTTGCCGGTGGTGCCGAATGCGATCTTGCGCTTGCGGTATACGATATATTTCTGGAGGTAGTGAGCCACTTGCTCTGTAGTGCATACATAACGCATTGTGTCGGGGACACTGACGCGAGACTCTTCGCATAGACGGAAATAATTGTCTACCGCTGTGCGCGAAGTCAATATTATAGCTGTGTAGTCAGCAAGATTAAGCTTTTCCTGACGGAATTCTTTAATCGTCAGGCCTTCGACTTTTATCATAGAACGGAATACAACTTCGACTCCGAACTTCTCCGCTATGTCATAATATGGGCTTTTGCCCGATGCCGGTTGAGGCTGAGAAACCAATATCTTCTTTATCATCTTGTTTTTCATTGTTTTAGCCAAGCAGTGAGCATGCAAGGCCGAAAGTAATCACCAAGGGGACTATTTCCAGACTGCAAAGATAATACAAAAAAACGACCCAGAGCGAACTTTCAGTGAAAAAAATGCGAAAACCCTTAATTATGAATAGAAATTTCACTAAAATTAACATAGCGAACGATATCAGGACAATCTCGCGCGCATATGCAGGATAGGCAAGCGCCGCCAAGGCGAGGGGGAAGAAAACGGCGGCACTCAGTCCGGTGCCTGATGTGAAGCCGCGCACCCAGAGCAACGTGTGGAGCGAGTCGCTGAAAACTTTCCCTACCACAGTGTAGCAGATCCACATAGCGCCAATATATCCGCATGCAATCGTCATGCAGGTCAGTGCAGAGAGCAGTTGGCCGTTGACCAGGACGCCGTGGGCCGGAATATCTGCTTTCACCGGCAAGGATTCTCCGAAAATGGGTACGGCGAGGCTCAGCAGCACTCCGATGCTGCACCCCGATAGCAAAAGGAGAAAGAAGATGAAGGAGGTCTCCTTCACGGTCACGTCAAAGAGGTTTTCACGCTCTTTCACCACCACGAGGTCGCGGAAAAACGACCCTATGAATTTAAAGTTGCCTCTCACCCTGATGCAAGCAAGGAAAAAGACAATGAATA
>CAMWQY010000243.1 GCA_947176355.1 uncultured Porphyromonadaceae bacterium | reverse complement strand
CTGTTGATTTTGATAGTGTTTCCTTGGATTCCTTCTCCACCTTTTTCTGTTTCGGATCTTCAAGCTGTTCGCATATGGCAACTCTCATTCCGGCACGGACAAGCTTGGGAAGGTATATATCGAGGGAATGTTCCTTGAAAGAGATCACATCGGTCTTTACCCCTCCGATTTTCTTTTGCACCGGATCAAGATCCAGTACTTCTTTAGCATTTTGAGCATCCTGCCGAAAAATTTCGTATGAGTCGTTTCGCCGGAATAGAAGAATGGCATCGGGATGTTTTGTTTTCATCTCATCGAACTGCCTCATCAGCAAAGCGTCCTGAGATTCCTCTTTTTTCTTAGCCATAATCCGGGAGGATTAGAGTTTAAGGCCACCGGAACGTTCCTCCTTTTTGTCAGGATGAAGCTTTATAGCCCTTTCAGTTGATTGCTTCTCGACCACCTGCTGATATTCCCAGCGGTTCTTGTCCGTCATCACAAGACCGATGTATTCAGGATGTAGCTCGTCATATTTGAGTTTCTGCTGACGCTCCCATTCCTTCATGTCGCCTTGGACTATCTTGAATCCCTGTGGTTCTTTGAGATCAATTCCGACGGTCACTTTCTCACCCCCGACATTGAGTTCCATAGGCTTCCCCTCGCGGACAGCCTGCTTCTGCTGAGTTCCGAGTTCAATGTCATTGACCTTCTCCATGTCCTTGAGGCGCTGTTCGAGCTGAATATCCGTCACCCTCTTATGAATGACAGATTTTGTTTCCGGATCAAGCTGAAGATATTGCTGAGTCTTTTCACCGTTGATGTCAACGGCCTTCTGAATCACGTCCCCATGGCGCAGACGCTCAGCCTCATCGGGAGTAAGCTGGAGAATATCATTTTGTTTTACGTCAAGCTCAGCCCTTACCGGATATGCCAGTAGCGCAGGTTGCCCATCTTTATCGGCAACCATCTGTAGTTTGAGCGGTAACGTTATCACTTCGCCATTTTTGGTTGCAATCGAAACCTGCAACAATGGCGTGACTTCCCCTGAAATTAGCTTCTCCTTTACCTCCTGGGGCAATTTATCTGCTTTACCCCGGTCGATACCCAGAAGTGCCAGTTTCTCATAAGGCAAGTCAATAGGTCGAATAGTGTCTAAATTATCCATTTTAATTATTAGAGGTGATTAATTTCGTGGCGAAAACCACTTGTCGACAGCAAAATTATCTCTCAAAAAATCCGCAAATGATACGTTTGGACACAATTCTGATAAGCGCAGGGCTTTTTTTCAGCCCACAGATAGCCGGAGCTCAATTTTATTCAGTTGAGCGATCTAAAGAACCGTTGGTAGCCGTTAAAACAATATCGGGACAAATATCTGATATACAGATTAATGAAACGAATAAAGAACATGAAGATTCGGGTGAAGTCATAAAGAATGATACTATTGAGCCAAAGGAGCCAATTTCAACATTCGGCAAAAATGGCGAAGTGAGAAGATTTCAGGTTAGTCCGTACAATCTCCCTTCTGACTTACCTGAACTGACAATTCCCAATCTGCTTGCCGAGATTGAAAAGAACGGCATAAAATATCCGAAGATAGTATTGGCACAGGCAATACTTGAAACAGGTTGGTTCAAATCTCCGGTCTGCCGCAACAAGCACAACCTTTTCGGGCTTACTAATCCACGGACAGGCAAATACTATGAGTTCAACCACTGGACCGAATCGGTTAAAGCATACTACACAAAAGTACAGTACCGATATAAGGGAGGAAATTATCTGCTGTGGCTGAAAAAGATAGGCTATGCCGAAGATCCCGGCTATATCCGTGCTGTGATAAGGGTGCTCCGGCAACTATGAGTGAACTATTGTCACTGTAATTCCGTTAAAATTTAACTGAATAATATATTTTAATCGGCAATAGCTTGTGCAAATAGATATATTTTGCTAACTTTGCCGTGAATAACAAACGGAATAAGCCATGCTACTACGATTCGCAGCAGAAAATATCATGTCGTTTAAGAACGCGGTTGAGTTCAATACTTTCCCGTCAAGCAAGAGCCATAGCCACGAATGGCACAAAATGACCTGTGGTTATGTGACCGCATTGCGCATGAGTGCCATATATGGAGCAAACGGTGCGGGCAAAAGCAACCTCCTCAAATGTATCGCCTTGCTCAAATCATTGGTCGGGGCCGAGAAGATGGGCGAGGCGGATATTGCCGAAGATCTCTATTTCAAACTTGATGAGAACGGAAAGGATACTCCGTCTGAACTTGCTGTCGAATTCTTTACAGAGGGCAAAATATTCTATTATCATCTGCGTTTCAACCGTCAGGAAGTATTTGAGGAGGAGTTGCTTCTCAGCCAGAAAAGCAAAGACATAAGGATATTCAGCCGTAAGGATAATGATATAAATGTCTCCGGCGATTATCTGCGTCCCGGTGGCAAGGAAGATTTCATCGAGGTCTTTATGAACGCGATGAACAGGATTGTGCGTCCGGATATGCTCGCCCTGTCTTTCTTTGGTAAGTATTACCCCGAAGAGTTACCGACTGTAAAGGAGGCATACGACTGGATCAGACGATTGCAGGTAGTCCTGCCAACTATGCGGATAGGCTATCTTCCCCATGTGCTTGACGGAGACAGTGAGTTTGCGGAACTTGTAAATTCTATCATGCCGGAACTTAAAACGGGCATAACCAAACTTGGTGTCCGAAAAGAGATTCTGAATGAAGATGAAGTGCGTGGCAACACTACTATGACAAAGGCTATCAACGCCGCTAAAGAACATCCCGGCTCACCACAGATGCTCATGGAGGCGCATAACAATGAGATTTCAAACATCGTTGTCGAGGATGGCGTGCCTTATATAAAGACACTTATTGCCGTCCACACCAATTATAATGGTGACGATGTGGAAATGAAAATGGATATGGAGTCTGACGGCACACGCAGGCTTATAGAATATATGCCTCTGCTTTATGCCATTCTCAAACGCGACAATGTGTTCGTTGTAGATGAGATAGAAAGGAGCATACATCCTATAATGATAAAGACTCTTATGAGTAAAATATCGGAGAACCGTGATGCCAAAGGTCAGATAATATTCACCACACATGAGAGTTGTCTGCTTGACCAATCCATTTTCCGACCCGATGAGATATGGTTTGCGCAGAAGGATGTTGACCAGTCAACACAGCTTTATCCGTTGAGCGACTACAATATACACAAAACCGCGAATATCGAAAATGGTTATCTCAATGGCCGCTACGGAGGCATACCGTTCCTGTCTAATCTCTCTGATCTGAAATGGTGATATGATTACACGTAGGAAAGATTACAGCAAGAGTGAGCCGACCAAAGATGCCAGCAAGATCTATATAGTCTGTGAGGGGAAAGGCACTGAGCCGGATTATTTCGGCTTTTTTGAAGGATTGTCCTCCAATCTTGAATTGATTGTCATACCTCCTGAAGAAGGCACAGACCCCTTGAAACTGATGGAGCTTGCCGAGCATATCTTGCTTGGCGATACAAGAAAACATACGATTGACTATCTCCAACGGTATAAAATATGGTTTGCGATAGACACTGATTCATGGGAGAAAGAGGGTAAGATCGCACCTCTCAGAGATTTCTGCAAGGATATGAACGCGCGGATAACTGAGAAATACAGCGAGGCTAAACCGTATGAGGCATGGAATGTTGCGCAAAGTACCCCCTGCTTTGAAGTATGGCTATATTACCATCACTATGCAGACAGACCGGATAAAGAAGATGTTGAAGAACAACCATCTGTCAAGGCGTATGTCAATAAACAAATCGCAGGCGGATTTGATTATCAACGAGACCCGGCACGTCTCCAGGATGCGATAGACAACTCAGAGAAAAATTATACTCAGCAAGACAACGGCAACCCCGATTGGTTCGCCACTGAACAATTCCTTTTAGGGAAAGAGATTATGGGCTTTGTAAATACCGAAGTCCGTAAACTCCGCAATAAGCTGGGATAAGATAAAGGAAAACGATTCGTATTTGAGAAATAACATTTACAATAAAAAACCGAATTATATATAGGGCAAAGTTGCCGAAATAAGGAAACATGATGAAGAATATCAGCTGCAAATAGGACTTTTTCAAAAGACATGCGTCTCTAATAAGGAAAGTTTTATCCTCTAAGGATAGGACTATGACAATCAGAGAATTTGAGACATATTTCACACGACTGTATTTGCCATTGGGTATGTACGCACTCCGTATCGTTGACAATGCCGACGATGCGGAGGATATTGTGGAAAATACTTTTATGAAGGCCTGGCAGATAGTTTCTTCCGGCTCGGAAATTGAAAACTTCAATTCCTATATATAATGGTTCGGTAAAAATTGCCGAAGTTGTTGAAAATTAAGTTAATACGCCAATTACGCAGATACAAATGAATCGCCAAAGCGTTCATTATAAAACAACTAGAACATGAACGTATTGGCGATTCTCAAAGACTTCACCTTCCGGTGCAAGTCGGTATTTGAAAATACTACAACCAAGATGAGCAAAAGGTTTCTCAACTGGCTGATTT
>CAMWQY010000242.1 GCA_947176355.1 uncultured Porphyromonadaceae bacterium | reverse complement strand
CCCCCCCCCCTCCCGTTTTTTTTTTCAAGCAGAAGTCTGCATACGAGATTTCTGCCTGTCTCGTTGGCTCGGAGATTTTTATAAGAGACAGGATTCAATATCGATCAGTGATGTAGGCGATCGATGGAGCATGTGAAACGACATTTCGGAAAATTCGAACATCCTACGAACTCACCCTTGTCACTTTTCCTTATCAAAAGTGCGCCACCGCATCGCGGGCATTTCCCTTTGCTGATATCTGCAGAGACATCTCTTGAAGTGCGTTTAGCGTATTCTGTATGTTCTCGACGTGCGGCGCCGTCAGTCACATTTGAGGTCAATAGTTTTTCAGCTATGGCATGAAGTGAATCGCGCTTGATGATGCGCCGCCGTCGCTTTATTTCATTTAAGAGTCCGTCGATGCGCAATACCATTTTATGATCATCCAGCACAACCTCCTTCCATGGACACCACCATCTTTTCTTTTGTCTCTCTTCAGGAATCAAAGTCCGCTTTATATGCCTGTCGGGAAGGAATCGGCGCTCCTTTATGATCTCTTCAGCCTTAATGTCGAGGCGCCAAGCCTCGGTGAAGACCACCATAGTGGAGAAAAGCTCTGCATCAAGTTTTGGAAGAAGCCTTCTTATAGCGCGAAGATGGCTTCTGTTTTGCAAAAGGGGATTATAAAGAGTCCTGGATTGCGACGACAGATGCTGTTGCCAATACTGGGCATGTTCGCCGCCTGATATCCTGCCGGCATGATTCTTGGTTTCGATCACGAAAATGCCTCTGGTAGAAATCAATACATGGTCTATCTGCGACGTGCGTCCGTTGGATGTCGGGAGCAGGAGGTCGTTGATTACAATATTATCTCTTTTCTTCAGTCTTGCCAATTCTTTTGCTACAATTCTCTCGCCACGTTTGCCGCTACGGATAGCTTTGCCACGACGCCACCAAGCCAATGCCCACGCCAGCAATCCTGCCAGCATGAGGCCGCATACGAATCCGGCTATCAGCTTCCAATCGAACATAAATTAGCATTGCTTTTTGAGTAATAACGAAATTTGGCTTGGTAATATTCAAATTTTGTATTAAATTTGCGGTTTCACACGGTGGGGTCTCACACAGAGGGCACACTGAGTTTTTTTATTATAAAAGATTTTATATGGGTATAGTGGGATATTTTAAGGCATTGATGGGGCTTGTGGTGTGTGTGGCATTCATGAGTATGGTAGGGCTTTTGGCTGCATTCATAGGGCCTAATCATGGAGTGGAAATCAAAATACTGATTGGGATGACAGTAGGGGCTATGATACTTGGGCCACGTTTCCCTAAGGCTTTGAAGAGGCTTTATTTGGCTAATTATGAAGTGATCAGGAAGCTGCTTGATAATAACGATTAACGATAAACTATTGGGGACGCACGCGGAGCGTGCTAACTACTTTAGAATTTGATGGAGAAGCGGGTGAGGGAGTCCGGATAAGTCTCGAGGGAGAAGCGACATCCATGTGTGTTAAGGACTTCGCTTACTAAGAGGAGTCCAAGCCCATGTCCCGATTCCTTTGTAGTAAAGAATGGAGTGAAAAGCATATCGGCCGCTTCCGGACTGATGCCGGGTCCGTTGTCGGTCACTATAAGTCGGGTGCCGGGCTTCTCAATGCTTACTTCTACCATTCCTCCTTGACCGGCACTTTCTGCTGCATTCTTGACAATATTTGTGATGACTTGCTCTATAAGCACAGGATCTATGAACACAGGTGTTTCGGCATCCGGCAGATTCATTATCAGCTTTGAGCCGGTTGCTGAGCAAATGCTTTCAAAGAGAGGGGAGCGGCTCCGTAGCAGTTCTGACAAGTCGATATTTTTCTTTATCGGTTCCGGTATCTTTACAGCTGAAGCGAACTTGGTGATGAAAGCGCCCATGTCGCGACATCGTTTTTCACAAGCAGAAATAGCTTCAGATAAGTCCGGATCGCTTACTTCATATTCCGCAGTCTCCATTACTGAAATGATGCCTGCAAGTGAATTATTCACCTCATGAGCCATCATGCGTATCACCTTTTCGTAAGATTTGCGTTCTGCCTTCATCACTTCATCGGTGAGTTTCTCTATAAGATAGAATGGGTGGCTGATTCCGCTTTCCATGAAGGAAAGGCGTGAACAACGGTATACCATGGAGTCGTTGAGTCTGACCACTTTCACTTCTCGGTCTTGAAGGGAGTTGAGGACTTTTCCAAGAGGCGTGTCAAGTTCTTTTACCGTCGACCGGATCATGTCTCTTGCTCCGTCTAAGCCAACATATTTGACAGCCGCTTTATTGCATTCAGTGATGTTGCCCTTTGAATCAAGCATTATTATTCCCATCGGCGACACATCTATTAGAAGGTCGAGGAAGTGGTTTTGCTCTCTAAGTTTCAGTCGTTCTTGCTTGAGAGATGTCATCATCCCATTAAACATATCGACGATACGATCAGCTTCGCGCTGACCTACGTGGGACAGACGGCTGGAGAAATCCTGGGCACGGAGTAGGTCGAAGCCGTTGGTAATGGAGCGAAGAGGCTTCATTACGTTGCGATAAAATACTATGAGAAGCAATACCCCAAGGAGAGCCAAGCCCCATACGATAGTGTAAGTGACGCTGCCTGCTTCAAGGAGCATCAGCGCCACCACAGCTCCCACTATCAGGAGCACTATAAGGGAAAAAATCCAGCTTATTCGCATCTATAATAATTGAGAATTGGGAATTGGGAATAGAGAATGAAGAATTTGAAAATAATTCTCAATTCTCAATTCAATTTGATGTTGTATTTTGCCATGCGGCGGTAGAGGGTCTGGCGGGTTATGCCAAGGAGGGAGGCTGCACGGGTCAGATTGCCTCCGGCTTCTGTCAGGGCGTTTTCGATCTCTGTTTTCTCTCTTGATTTAAGTCTGCCTGCATTTTCTACATGTACTTTTTCGTAAGAAAGACCTTGGGCTTGGAAGTCTCGTGCATCGAGGGTGGTGCCGGTTGTCACAAGAAGAGTGCGCTCCACAATATTTGCAAGCTGGCGGATATTCCCGGGCCATGGTTGCTGCTTCAGCAGTTCCATAGCTTCCTGAGTGACTTCCGGCATCTCTCTTCCGGCCGCTACAGATACCTTCCTAAGAAGATAATTTACCAAAAGGGGAATGTCGTCAGGGCGTTCTCGAAGAGGAGGGAGAGTTACAGTGATGAGATTGATTCGATAATAAAGGTCCTCACGGAATGTACCTTTACGAAGCATGTCGTTTAGGTCGGCATTTGTAGCGCATACAATCCTGACGTCGGCTCTTCGTGTGCGTGTGTCGCCCAATGGCTCGTAGGTATGCTCTTGAAGCACTCTAAGAAGCTTTACCTGAGAGTTGATGTCAAGATCACCGATTTCATCGAGGAAGATGGTCCCTTTTTCAGCTGCGGCAAAGCGCCCTTCTCTATCAGTGACAGCTCCTGTAAAAGCCCCCTTTTTATATCCGAACATCTCGCTTTCAAACAGCGATTGGGAAATGCCACCTAAATTCACTTTTACCAAGGGACCGTTGCGACGTTGGGAATTCTTGTGTATCGCCTCAGCTATGAGTTCCTTGCCGGTGCCGTTTTCTCCCAAGATAAGCACTGGAGCGTTGGTGGATGCCACGCGTTCGATGGTGTCGAGCACTGACAGCAGTTTCGGGTCTCGTCCGATGATGGCGGATCTGTCGAAAGAGGAGGATATTTCAGTAGTGTCTTTAGAAGAGAGAGACAGTGCAGTCGCAATGCGACCGAGAAGTATATGATTATCCCAAGGCTTGGTGATAAAGTCGAAAGCTCCGGCACGTATACCCTCTACGGCAAGTGGAATATTGCCCCATGCTGTAATTAGGATAACGGGCACGTCGGGATGAAATACCTTTATCTGTTTCAGAAGTGTCAGACCTTCCTCACCGGAAGTGGTGTGTGTATAATTCATATCCATCACTACAAGGTCGGGACGTGAACCTCTGACAAAAGCTATCGCTTCGGCAGGAGTGGCGGCAGTCTCTACTTCGTAGCCATTTCGCTTCAGCAAAAGCTTCAGCGACACTCTTATGGAATTATCATCATCTATGACTAATATCATGATAATTTAGAATTTAGAATTTTGGTAGCTATTAATAATAACAATTTTTTTGTCTCACACAGAGGGCACACGGAGTTTTTTTAATTTTTTTCTCTGTGTGCCCTCTGTGTGCGGCTATTTGATGATTTTGTCAAGGTCGGTGTCGATACCGGAATTTGTGGCGAAGTCCCAGAGGGTTAGGCTTCTGATCTGATAGTAGTAGCGCCAGTAGAGATACATCTGATTGATCATGGCCTGTCGGCTTTCGTCTTTGCTCAGCTGCGAGTCGTTGAGATCAAGAGTAGATATCTTTCCCACAAGAAATGTCTCGAGATTGGTATGATAGCGTGCTGCTGCAATAGTGTCGGCTCTCTGTGAGATCTCAAGCTGACGCCGCTGATTGTTATAACGCTCCACGAGGATGAAGATATCTTGATTGAACTCCATCTGCTCCTTACGGATTCGACTTTCTATCACCTTGCGGTTGTTTTCAGC
>CAMWQY010000241.1 GCA_947176355.1 uncultured Porphyromonadaceae bacterium | reverse complement strand
GCTCCTGCCGGATATGCCGACCGCGCTATCGAACTTCTTGCCGACATTATCGCCAACTCTCTCTTCCCCGAACATGAGATTGCCACTGAGCATGAAGTGGTCATTGAAGAGATAAAGTCTTATCTCGACACTCCCTCTGAGAATGTCTACGATGAATACGAGGAGCGAATATTCAAAGGCAATGCCCTGGCACATAATATTCTCGGCACTCCGGAAAGTGTCCGGGCTCTGACCGGACGCGAATGCCGTCAGTTTCTCGATCTCAATTATACCCCGGGAAATATGGTGGTATACATTTCTGCTCCTGATGATCCGGCTAAAATGGCAAAGAGAGTGGAGAAACATTTCGGGCTTCTTAATTTCCCTTTCCGTCGCCCTACGCGCATCATCCCGCCTGAATTGCCACTTTTTGACGAAGTCATTGACAACAATGGATTCCAGGCCCATACCATCTTCGGCACCCGCACTGTCAGTCGCAACGATCCGCGTCGTTTTGCTCTATATTTGATTAATAATTATATTGGTGGGCCATGCATGAGCAGTCTCCTCAATTCCGAACTTCGCGAAAAGAGAGGGCTGGTGTATGCTGTCGACAGTTTCAACTCTTTGTTCAGCGATACCGGTCTTTGGTCCGTATATATTGGTTGCGACAAGAGCAATGTCAAAAAATGCCTGTCAATTGTGCGGCGCGAGCTCGATAAGTTGGCTCAGACTACAATGTCCGACCGTATGCTCGACAAGATCAAGACCCAATATTGCGGCCAACTCCTCGTCAGCACCGACAACCGCGAGAACATGGCAATCAATATGGGCAAGAGCCTCCTCTTCCGCGATGCCATCTACGACATGTCGCACACGGCTGAACGCATCCGTGCCGTCTCTGCCCAACAGCTTCGCGAAGCCGCCGAGCTCCTTTCCCCATCCCGCTGCTCCCGCCTCACCCTCCTATGAATGCATAATTCATAATGCACAATTCATAATTATAGCAAATTTATATAATCGGCAAGGAATTATGAATTAATAAAAGATTTTGCATTATGAATTATGAATTGTGAATTGAATAAAGATTATGCATTATGAATTATGAATTATGCATTGATAAGATAAATCTCGGTAAGCGTCCAGTGATGCTCGCTCCGATGGAAGATGTCACCGACCCTTCATTCCGGCTTATTTGCCGCGAGCAAGGGGCGGCGATGGTCTACACGGAATTCGTATCGGCGGAAGCTCTCGTGCGAAACATAAACTCCACCACTCGCAAACTGACCATCGACGACCGCGAACGTCCTGTGGCTATACAGATATACGGGCGCGAACCGGAAGCTATGGTAGAGGCTGCAAAAATTGTAGAGAAGGCAAATCCTGATATTCTCGATATAAATTTCGGATGCCCCGTCAAGAAAGTCGCTGCCAAAGGTGCAGGTGCAGGTATGCTGCGCAATCCTGAGAAGATGCTCGCTATCACCAAGGCTGTAGTAGAGGCTGTAAGCATACCGGTGACGGTCAAGACCCGACTCGGATGGGACTGCGAAAACAAGATTATCACCGACCTTGCACCTCGACTTCAAGACTGCGGAATAAAGGCACTCACCATCCACGGACGAACTCGCTCGCAGATGTATACCGGAGATGCCGACTGGACTCTAATCGGTGAAGTTAAAGCCGACCCGCGAATGGAGATCCCTATCATCGGCAATGGCGACATAAAGAATGCCATGCAGGCTAAAAATGCTTTCGACACGTATGGTGTCGACGGAGTTATGATCGGACGCGCAAGTTTCGGAGCCCCTTGGATATTCAGAGAGGTCAAGGAATACTTGGCTACCGGGATGATTCCCGAAATCACTACGGAAGAAAAATTCGCTCTACTCCGCCGACAGATTCGCGAATCAATCGACCGCATAGATGAATACCGGGGAATCCTCCATATCCGACGCCATCTTGCATCCACCCCCCTGCTCAAAGGAATTCCTGATTTCCGCGAGACTCGAATCAGACTTTTGCGTGCTGAGACGGAAGATGAACTCGAAAATTTGTTATTAGAAATAGAAGAGAGATTTTTTTAACAATGCATAATGCTCAATTCATAATGCATAATTGGCTTCGCGTCCGATAATAAATTATGCATTGTGCATTATGAATTATGAATTTAGTAAGATGAATCGTATACTTTTGATTATGGCTCTCCTTATGAGCTGCCTCCCAATGAGCGCTAAACAATTTACCCTACCCGTAGGGCAATTCTCCAAAGTTAGCGTCGACGATAATGTCAACGTTGTTTATGTTGGTGCCGACGGAAGCCCAAGCCGTGTCACTTACGAAGGCGATCAGAAATACGCCAAAGCTTTTATCATAACTCACAAGGGCAACAAACTTCGCATACAAGTGGAGACTATATATGTCGACGACCCGGAACTCCCTACACTCTACGTATATTCCGATTTCCTTGAAAATGCGTCGCTTTCAGCTGAATCCACACTTACGCTGAAATCTGTAGCCCCGGGCAGTAAGCTGGAACTTTCTGTGATGGGCAATGGTTCAATCAGTGCTGAAGGTATACGCGCTACAAAGATTGGGGCTGCCATAAAATCCGGAAATGGCACCATCTCGATTTCAGGACATTGTCAGCAAGCTAATTTTTCAATGTTGGGCAATGGTACGATCCAAGCAGATCGTCTTGAGGCAACTAACGTAAACTGCAAGATGCTCGGCAATGGTTCGATCGGGTGCTGGCCGGTTGAAAAACTTAAGATAATGGGTATCGGCAACACCAAAATCTACTACAAGGGCTCTCCCGAAATTGAAAAGAAAGGTGGCGGAAAACTCTTCCCACTTGAATAAACACAGTCTTGACTCTAATGAGCGAGCTTAAGACCAAGACGGCTAAGACCCTGAAATGGAACACCATCGACCGTGTCGCATCTCAGGTGCTTTACGGACTCAGCGGAATCGTTCTTGCTGATTTGCTGAGCAAACAGGACTTCGGCCTTGTCGGGGTCCTTGCCGTTTTTCAAGCCTTTGCCATCCTTTTTGTAGATTCCGGTTTCGGATCAGCTCTCCTTCAGAAGAAATCTCCTGATGAGGATGACTATAGCACCGTATTTTGGTTTAATCTCGGTGTGAGTGTGGTCATTTACGCTATCCTATACCTCTGCGCTCCTCTCATTGCAAGCTTCTTCAATGCCCCTCAGCTTACGGCTTTGAGCCGCGTCATGTTTCTCACTTTTGTGCTGACGGGCCTCGGAATAGTGCAGACCAACCGACTTATGAAGCAAATGGACGTGAAGCAGATAGCCATTGCCGACCTGTTTGCCCTTTCAGTCTCCGCATGCCTCGGCATCGCATTGGCTTGCGCAGGTTTTGGTGCTTGGGCTATTGTGTGGCAATCTGTAGCTCTCGCAGCATTAAAAAGCGGTTGGCTATGGATGACTGGAAACTGGATTCCTAAGCCTGTGTTTTCACGGAAGTCTCTGCGTGATATTCGCAATATCGGTATCAGTGTATTCATATCCCAGTTTTTCAATACCCTTTTCCTCAACATATATCCTTTCATTATAGGAAAATGGTATTCTCTGGCGCAACTCGGTAGCTATAATCAGGCAGACAAATGGAGCAAAATGGGAAGTGCTTCTCTCTCTCAGATACTCACATCCTCATTTGTGCCGCTGCTCGCAAGAGTTCAGGATGACATAGCCACATTTCATCGCTATATGCAGCGGATCGACCGTTTTACTGCCCTATTGGCATTTCCCGGATTGGCTTTATTGGCTGCTTGCGGAAGTAGTATCTTCCATTTCCTTTTTGGCATCAAATGGGATGAAGCGATACCCCTCTTCCAAATATTATGCATACGTGGGATAGGAACCGTATTCATATCCCTCTACAGCAACTTCATGATGGCTCTTGGACACGGCAGACAGATAGTGGTGGTGGAAATAGTCAAGGATATCTCCACTGTGGCTGCATTGTTTGCTACCGTCTTCACAATGAACCTTGAAATCATAGTCTGGGGACAGCTTGCCGCCACGGTCGCAACATGGATAGTGGCTGGAATAATAGCTTCGCGTACCACCCGATATTCACTATGGCAATTGGCATGCGACATGCTCCCTTTCATCGGAGCTACAGTTGCCGGATGCTGTGCTATCTATTTCCTCCCGGCATTGCATGGCGAGATATCTCATATTCTCAACATCACCTCCCTGCTTCAACTATGCCTGCAGCTTATAGTGGGTGGATCTGTCGTCGTCGCTGTCCTCGCCATGCTTCGAATTCCCGAGCTAAAAGAAGCATCCGAGATCCTGAAAAAGCGTATTGAAAGAGCCTCGATTAAACGTAACAATACAGCGTAAGTCTCCGTGTGCTTCAAGGGCAAGCGAAGCAATGCCCCTTTGTGGATGATATAGTATAAATTAATCTCATTCATGAATAAATATAAGTATAAAAATCTCCGTGTGCCCTCTGTGTGAGTCCAATCGGATATTCGCTGAATAGTTACGATGAAACAAAACTATTCAGCGTAAGTCTCCGTGTGCTTCAAGGGCAAGCGAAGCAATGCCCCTTTGTGGAT
>CAMWQY010000240.1 GCA_947176355.1 uncultured Porphyromonadaceae bacterium | reverse complement strand
GGCTCTCCCCGGATATAAAGATGAGCAATATTCCTCTGACGACTGAAAAGGAAGCCGCAACCGAATTGATTCAGGCATCCATGATCACCTCCTCCACCCATGACGGACCAACTGTAGTGATGGCTTCAAGCAGCTACGACGTCACTGACAACGAAAGGACAATGCACCCGGTCAAAGTCTACAAGACTCCTGAGACTACAATTCCTTTTGTAAAAAACAACAACTTCAACTATCAGTGGCTCACTTCTTGGATTCCTAACGAAAATGCAGCCCACACTGCCGGATGGATAATATTTGTAATCGTGGTCATTGTGGCAGTGACAGCTGTCAGCAACGGTGCTAACCTTACCGATGGATTAGACGGTCTGTGCGCGGGGACATCTGCAATAATCGGAGTGGCTCTCGCCATTATGGCATATTTGGGTGGCAACGTGATATATTCAGGATATCTTGACATAATGTACATACCCGGATCAGAAGAACTTGTGGTCTACGCTGCCGCCTTCATCGGGGCTCTTGTAGGTTTCCTATGGTACAACGCTTTCCCGGCTCAAGTATTCATGGGCGACACCGGTTCGCTGATGCTCGGTGGCATACTTGCTGTCTTCGCTATCCTCATCCGCAAGGAGCTTCTTATTCCTCTCCTCTGCCTTATATTCTTCATCGAAGACCTCTCCGTAGTCTTGCAAGTGGGATATTTCAAACTCACCAAACGGAAATATGGTCAAGGCAGACGCATCTTCAAGATGACCCCTCTCCATCATCACTTCCAGAAAGCCGGAGATGTCAACATCCAGAGCCTCATCAACTTCCCCAAGCAACCTATACCGGAGTCAAAGATTGTAGTACGCTTCTGGATTATAGGTATTCTCCTCGCAGCCCTGACTTTCGTGACGCTTAAAATCAGGTAAAAGCCACGGGGGGAGATTAAGAGCTATAAATTAAGATTAGAATTTTCAAATAAGATATGAAGAATCAAAAAGATTTTGAAGGAAAGACACTCATTGTGCTTGGCGCCGGAGAAAGCGGAGTCGGGGCTGCCGTCCTCGGAGAGTCCCTTGGCATGAAAGTTTTCGTCAGCGACAATGGACCCATATCCGATAAATATCGTGCCATTATGCTCAGAAGAGGCATCCTCTTCGAGGAAAACGGACATTCTCGCAAAAGAGTGCTCGGTGCCGATTATATAGTGAAAAGTCCCGGTATTCCTCCTACAGTCCCTTTGGTGAAGGAAGCAGAGGAAGCGGGTATTCCAATCCTATCCGAAATAGAATTCGCCGGTTGGTTTACTGATGCAAAGATGGTCTGCATCACAGGCTCCAACGGTAAGACTACCACCACAATGCTGACATATCATATCCTGACCAAAGCCGGATTGAATGTCGGTCTTGCCGGCAACGTAGGGAAAAGCCTTGCTCTCCAGGTGGCAGAAGAGCCTCACGATGTCTATGTCATCGAGCTTTCGAGTTTCCAACTCGAGAATATGTATGAGTTCAAAGCCAATATCGCCGTCATACTCAACATAACGCCCGACCACATGGACCGTTATGACCACAAGATGGAGAACTATACTAAGGCGAAATTCCGAATTGCCCGCAATCAGCAAGCCGACGATTACTTTGTCTATTGGTTAGGCGATCCCATAGTCACAGAGCAAGTGAAAGCCCTTCAGACTGAAGCAAAACTGATGCCCTTTTCCGACACTTATAAAGAAGATTCTGTAGCTTGGGAAGACGAAAACGGCATCGTACATTTCGACATACCCGGTGAAAATTGGGACATCCCTCGGGATAGAATCTCACTGCCGGGACGACATAACCTCTACAACTCCATGGCTGCCGGAATATCTGCAAGCCTTCTTTCAATCAAGTCCAATACAATTAAAGAAGCTCTCGGAGACTTTGAAGCGGTGGAACACAGACTCGAATTCGTGCGCGATCTCGACGGTGTGCGCTGGATCAATGATTCTAAAGCCACCAACGTCAACTCCACTTGGTATGCTCTCGACAGCATGCGCACTCCGGTCGTGCTTATACTTGGGGGTAAAGACAAAGGCAATGACTACAGCGAGATTCTTCCTCTCGTAAAGGAAAAAGTGAAAGCCATCGTCTGCATGGGAAAGGACAATGCCAAGCTGATGGATTTCTTCTCTGATGAAGTGAAAGAAATTCGAGATTGTCATTCTCTTAAGGAGGCGGTTAAAGCTTGTCGCGAACTTGCCTCGGCAGGAGACACCGTATTGCTTTCACCTTGCTGCGCAAGCTTCGACCTCTTCTCGAGCTATGAAGATCGTGGCCGCAAATTTAAAGACGCTGTCAACGATCTCTGATCACCTCCTAACGCAAACTGACAACCAAACATAAATTATGAGTCAAGAAATAGACGGAATATACATAAGAGAATCTCTTGACGGGAGACCAATTGAACCAAAAACCGAACGGAAGAAAGTGAAAAAAGCCACAAAAAAAAGAAGTGAGGACGTGGTCACTGCCCTCAAGAGCGACCCTTATATTTGGGGCATCTACCTTCTTTTGGTGCTTATTTCCATCATCGAGCTATATAGCGCATCCGCTTCTGAGGTAGTGGGGACTAATGTTTATGCTCCCCTTATCCGCCATGGAATGTTTCTCGGAATAGGATTTGTGATCCTTTATCTCATACAGAGGATCCACTATGGATATATCACCCGATTCGCGGGAGCCATCGGTGTCTTGTCATGGCTTGCCTTGGCATACTCTACATTCATGGGCGTCGAGATAAATGGTGCTCAGCGAGCTTTTATGTTAGGTCCATTCACTGTTCAACCCCCTGAAATAGTGAAATTGACTGTGATTATCTGGCTTGCCACCATCCTTGCCAAGAATCAGATGCGTCATGATGTGAAGACATCAGGCATTGTCTATTCGGCAATAGTTGTGGCTGCTTTCGGTGGATTGTTGGCACTTAACGGATTGACAAATACTCTTCTTGTCATGGTAGTAAGTGTCTCTATGTTTTTGATATGCGGTATTCCATTGAGGAAAATCTGTATAGTAATAGGCGTATATGGAGTCCTCTTCGGCATATTCTATGTGTGCACAAAAGTGATAAATAGGTCGTCGGAGTTCGACAAAGTCGGACAGACCGAACAAGTTGTAGCAGAAGCTACCGGTGGCGACCACTCGTTAGGGTCTCAAACACAGATCAACCGCATATTGCGATTCCTGAAAGGCGTGCATCCTGAAGATGAGCTGAACGATGAAAACCGACAAGTCATCATGGCAAAGCTGGCTCAAGCTCGTGGTGGTGTGGTAGGGAAAGGATTCGGCAATTCCCGAGAAAGCGTACGCCTCCCGCTTGCCTTCTCCGACTATATTTATAGTATAGTCATTGAGGAAAGCGGACTTATCGGAGGCATATTCCTTATGATTCTCTATCTATTGCTGCTCGCAAGAGCCGGCTATGTCGCTTATAATCTTAACAGGGCTTTGCCTGCATTCCTCATCTTAGGGTGTGCTATCTTGATAGTGTTCCAGGCGTTGGTACACATGGCGATCGTCACCGGTCTGTTCCCGGTATCTGGCCAACCGCTGCCCCTTATATCAAAGGGAGGCACGTCCGTACTGGTCATGAGCGCTGCCATTGGCATTATGCTTTCTGTATCGCGCTATGCGACTCGCCAGAAGGAAGGAAAATCAGCTCGCGATAATGACGAGGCTCGCCATCTTGGCGACGATATGAATGCCATCAACGCATCGGCAGACAATTGACCCTTTATGAATTAATGTAACCCATGAAAAAAGACAAGTACAGAATATTGATAAGTGGCGGTGGCACCGGCGGACATATATTTCCCGCCCTCAGCATCGCTAATGCGCTCAAGGAGCGCTTAAACGCAGAAATACTATTCGTAGGGGCAGACAATAGAATGGAGATGGAGAGAATCCCGGCTGCCGGATACGAAATAAAGGGGCTGCCCGTGGCTGGGTTCAACAGAAAAAACCTATTTAAGAATATCGGTGTGCTTATCAAACTGCGCCGATCCATAGCGATGGCCCGACAGATAGTAGCCGACTTTAAGCCGGACATCGCCATCGGCGTAGGCGGATATTGCTCCGGTCCGACTCTTAAAGCAGCTCAAAGAGCAGGAGTCCCGACTCTGCTTCAGGAACAGAACTCCTACGCCGGAGTGACAAACAAGCTCCTTGCTAAGAAAGCAAAGAAGATTTGTGTGGCTTATCCCGACCTGGAAAGATTTTTTCCGGCAGAGAAGATTGTGCTCACGGGAAACCCTGTGCGCAAAGACCTCCTCTCCAATGAGATCTCGGCAGACAAGGCTCGCGAAAGATTTGGACTGAATCCTAAACTCCCTACAGTACTCGTAGTAGGAGGAAGTTTGGGTGCGCTTACTCTCAATGAGAGCATGGAAGCCGGCATCAAGAGACTCAACGACGCCGGCATCCAGGTGATATGGCAAACAGGAAAGAATTTCGGAGACAGAGGCAATGCCGCAGTAAAAAATCTCAACGGTGTCGTCGTATCTAAATTCATATCTGATATGGCTGCCGCATATTCTGCTGCCGACTTGGTTGTCT
>CAMWQY010000239.1 GCA_947176355.1 uncultured Porphyromonadaceae bacterium | reverse complement strand
AGTCCTTTCCATGGTCTCCCCGTCACCGATACATTCACCATATCCGCATACGGAAGAAGCATACGGTGAGCCAGCATCTGAAGGGAATTGAATGCCGGATATACTTTCATACGGCAACCAGTAAACTCACGACTCAAAGTGGCGGCAAAGCCATAAAATAATGGATCTCCTGAGGCAAATACCACTATCTTGCCGTAATGAGCATATTCTACCCATACCTTTTCCAAAGGAACTACAATGTCAATCCACACACAACCCTCCGGCAAAAGATCTTTCACGATCTCATGATGTCGTCTGCCTCCGGAAAAGACATTACCTGAAGCTATTAATTCCCTTACTTCAGGAGTAAACCACTGACTGCGGCTATCGGACAGTCCGATAACAATAAACTGCTTCTCAGACATCTCTTCCGGGTCTTAATTGCTCCGCGTCGGGCCAGCAGAGTATGGAATTGACAAGGGTTGCAGCGAGGTTACTTCCACCTTTCCGCCCCTCGACTATTATTTTAGGAATATCTTTGAAAGGCTTCACCATGTGCTTGCTCTCGCATACATGCACGAAACCGACGGGAGCCGCAATAATCCCGCACGGTCTTGCCTTCCCGGCTTGAATCAGAGTGCAAAGTTCCATAAGAGCCGTAGGAGCATTTCCGAATACGTAAAGGGCTTCCGGATGGTCAGAAACAGCCAGACGTATTCCAGCCTGTGTCCTCGTGATATTCGACTTTTTGGCAAGTTCAATGCTCCTCGGATCAGAAAGATAGCATTTCACCGAGATGCCAAGACGTTCCAGCGCCCCTTTCCTTATCCCGGAGGCTGCCATAGTCACATCCGTGATTATGGTTCGTACTCTTCCAGACGACAAGGCATTGTATATCTCTTCTACAGCTCCCTCATCGACTTTCACGATATTCTCCATATCGAAATCGGCAGTGGTATGGATGGCATGCAGAAGAGGCCATTTCCTGCCAAGCGGGATATCCGGATCTGTCAGCTCCCGCTCAATTGTCCGGAAACTCTCGATCATTATTGATTGTCCTACCCCTGCATTTTCCTGCGTTTCTGATCCATAATACCCTCTGGGTGTCACCATATTTCCATCAAATCGATAAGTCTGTGAATTTCCTATGATGACGACCGTAAACATATCCACCTCTTCCGGATCAAATGACCCTAATGTAGTCACTGTGACTTGCTGCTCATCTCTTCCTGCCTGACGCACATATCCTACCGGAGTGGCAGAATCTCTGTGCTCAAGAAACAGTTCTTTCAAACGATACAGCTCCCAATATCTTCCGTGACTCTTGGGATTATAGACTGCGGTCACGAAATCTGCCTCAGCTGCCCCTTTTATGCGCTTCTCTATAACTGCCCATGGAGTCAGGAGATCGCTGAGCGATATGACACAGAAGTCATGTCCGACCGGAGCACCGAGCAATGATGCTGCTTTTTGGAATGCACTTATTCCGGGTATCACCTCCACCTCTATGTCAGAACCTCGCTCCCTAAGCATCTCATAGACGAGAGGAGCCATACCGTATATACCTGCATCCCCGGAACTTATTACTGCCACATCCTTGCCGGTTTCAGCTATTTCAAAAGCCTTTTCAATACGCTTTTGCTCCTGCTTCATCCCATTTTGAATGACTACTGCATCTTCACGGAGAAGCGGAGATATGAAAGGGATATAGTATTTGTAACCGACAACAATATCAGCCTTCCGAAGAGCGTCTATAGCATTGGAAGTCATATCCCCGATATTGCCGGGACCTATGCCGATTACGGTGATTTTCGTTTTCATAATATGTCTACTTTAATCCTAAGATTTTGAAAAGTCTGTTTTCTATGTCGAAAGCCAACCCGTCCCGCTGGAAATACGTGCTGATGGCTCCATTAAGCGCCAGTTCCTCGGGCGTACCGACAGTCACTCCATGAGGCTTGTCAAGAAGCCATACCTTGTCTGCGATTTGAAGCGCAAGTTCAAGATCATGTGTGGATAAAAAAACCGTCTTGTTCTTTTCACGTGACAATTTCTGGAGCAACAGCATTATTTCTACCTTACTCGGATAATCGAGAAATGCCGTAGGCTCATCAAGAAAGATCACAGGAGTCTCCTGTGCAAGGGCTTTGGCAATCATCACTTTCTGACGCTCACCGTCGCTAAGGGTCTGCACCATACGGCCGCGAAGTCCATCAATTCCCACTAAAGAGATTGATTCAGCTACAACTTTCCTGTCATAATCCGACATATGTCCCCAGAAACCGGTATACGGACTACGCCCCATACCTACAAGTTCATCGACCGACATATTGTTGATGTTAAGGCGTTCGGTAAGTACCACGCCGATTACCTTGGCCAAGTCTGATTCTGAATAGGAATCCAAAGGTCTGTCTTCGATCAGTATATCTCCTTTCAGAGGTGGGAGAAACGCTGTCAAAGTCTTAAGCAGTGTCGACTTTCCTGCACCGTTCGGACCCAACAGGCATGTAAGTTCCCCTGAAAACAACGAGGCATTTATATCTCGTGTGATGACAGTCGTATGCTTCCTGTCAAGATAACCGGTATCCAGACCCATTACCTTTATTGTTTCATCCCTTTTCATCACACATCGTTTTTACGCTTATTGAACAATACCCACATCACCACAGGAGCGCCTACAAGCGCCGTGACGGAGTTGACCGGAAGAGCACCCTCGAAACCGGGCATCCTCGCTATGAGGTTACAAAGCAACGCCAATGACGCGCCACCAAGCAACGAAGCCGGAAGTATCACCGCATGATTGGATGTATGAAAGAGACCCCGGCATATATGTGGAACCGCAAGCCCGAGAAAGACAACAGGACCGCAATAAGCCGTCACGACAGCGACAAGCACTCCCGAACATCCGATCACCCAAAGTCGCGCCCTCTTGATATTCAATCCTAAGTTTTTGGCGTACGAGTCTCCTAAAAGAAGAAGATTGAGGGTCTTTATCAGGAAAAAGGAAACAGGCAGAAGGAGGAGCATCAATATTATGAATACCGAAGTCTGACCTCCGGAAACCCTTGAAAAACTTCCCAGTCCCCATATCACGTAGGCCCTGATGTCCTCCTCCGCGCTGAAAAACTTGAGCACACCGATGATGGCATTGGCGATATAGCCTATCATCACTCCCATTATGAGGAGAGTGACGTTGCCTCTCACCTTCTGTGCCACGAATGCTATAAGCGCCATGATAAGCAAGGACCCGACAATCGCTGACAGTGTGATGGTAACCTCTCCGATCACCCCAAGCTTACTCAGAGCCACTCCACCTATGCTACCTGACAGCAGGACCACACAAGCAACGCCAAGACTCGCCCCGGAACTTATGCCGAGTACCGAAGGACCGGCAAGGGGATTGCGGAAAACGGTCTGCATAAGCAGTCCGCTTACTGCCAGTCCTGCTCCCGCCATCATGGCTGTCAGTGACTGGGGCAACCGTGACTTAAGTATGATGTTACGCCATATCATATTTCCATCGTCTCTACCCAAGAGGATTCCTATGATATCATCGACAGGGATGTGGACCGAACCTAACAGGAGATTCAATATAAAGAATCCTGCAATCGAGATTCCCAACAATCCCATAAGGATAACCGTACTGCTTCTGCTCATTTCAAAATATGGTAATATTCAGGTTTGTGGTCCGGCAGCACTTCCGGATGGAATACGTGGATAAAATCAGCTAATACTATCTCCGGCTCCACCGGCATACTCTCGTAAAAAGGAACTTCCTTCATATTGCAATATATGACACCGTGATTTTTCCAAGCATCAAAATCAGTGTATCTATTATCCTGCTCCTTAAGGACATTATAGCTATAATCGCCGTCAAAGCTATTCACTATTCGCCAGTAGTCAGCATGTGCGGCATTGGTATAGACAGTCTCATAGTCAAGGGTCACTCCTCCTGACTCAGTGTTGTCTTTCAGGAAGTAGTCGCCACCGGCATCCCTGAAGAGTTGGGCGAGAAAACTCTTGCCACCTACCGCATACCAGTTTCCTCCACGCATCTCTCCGCTGAACACTGTAGGACGGTTCTTCACAGTATCTACCTTAGACTTAAGTCCGTTATATCTGCTTTCTATACCCTCGAAGGTGGAATTTGCAAGTGAGGCATTACCGGTCAGAAGACCGATCACCTTTATCCACTCTGCCTGCCCCAACGGAGTCAACTCCTTATAGCCAAGATGAGGGATCATCGGTATGTCTACATTGCGGATGGCATCGTAGCCGCCACGCTTGAAGGGCGAGATGAAAATCACATCCGGATTTATGGCCATTATCACCTCATTGTCGAAATTTCCCTCTATCCCGATCTTATGGGTTTTGCCATCCTTCAGCTGTTGGTTCATCTTTTCGTTGTGCAGATGGCGGGTGCTCGTGATTCCAACCACCTTTTCCGGAATGCCAAGCTTCAGGAAATTGGAAAGCTGTAGCGAGGTCATACAGATAGCGGTTTCTATCGGGATATTGAGGCGCGTATAACCCTCCGGTATCTCTCCATTGTAATCCTTGTCTACAAGAGCAAAATGAAACTGCTCCGCTTCCTTGTTCTCGGGGTCATTTATGTCAAGAAGTGTAATAT
>CAMWQY010000238.1 GCA_947176355.1 uncultured Porphyromonadaceae bacterium | reverse complement strand
ATGCTCAAAAAAATCACGCAGAGAGCGCAAAGGCGCAAAGTTTCAATGATTTTGGTAAGCTTCGCGACTCGGTTATGGCAAGCTCGCAATGATTACGGCCTGCTGCGCATCGGCCGGAGCGCGCAGAGAAAGCTACGCAACTTTAAAGTTCAGCCCCCTGAACTCCAATGCATAAGAACAAGCGAAACTTGAATTAATTATTAATTATGAATTATGAACGATTAAAGATTAAAATATGCTTTATATAGTGCCTACACCTGTGGGGAATTTGGAGGATATGACGTTCAGGGCAGTCGAAACGCTCAAAAAAGTTGACCTTATTCTTGCGGAGGATACACGGACGAGCAGTGTGCTCTTGAAGCACTTTGACATACACACACCAATGCAAAGCCACCATAAATATAATGAGCATTCCACCGTGAAGCACCTGACAGAGCGTCTGGAAGCCGGCGAAGATATTGCGCTTATCTCAGATGCAGGGACACCCGGGATTTCTGACCCGGGGTTTATGCTGGTGAGGGAATGTCGGAAATCGGGAGTAGAAGTCACGGTATTGCCCGGTGCCACTGCTTTTGTGCCGGCTTTGGTAGGGAGCGGATTGCCATGCGACAGGTTTGTCTTCGAAGGATTTCTTCCTTTGAAGAAAGGAAGGGCAACGCGCTTGGCTCAACTTGCCGAAGAGACGCGCACAGTAATCATATACGAAAGCCCGGTTAGACTGCCGAGGACGCTGCGGAATCTTTGCGAGTCGTTTGGAGAAGATAGGGAGGCTTGCGTAGTGAGGGAGATTTCGAAAAAGTTTGAGACATTCCATAATGGCAATCTAAAAGAGCTTTCTGATTATTTTGAGATGAACCCTCCGAGGGGTGAGATTGTTATAGTCGTCAAAGGGGCTGGTGGATAATGCATAATTCTTAATGCATAATTCATAATAATGTTGCAGTCTTGATGGATTGGGAAATTAACTAATAAAATGAAAACTTTAAAATTAAGATATTATGAAGAAATTAATTCCACTATGCGCTATTGGAGCAGTATTGATGTCTGCTTGTAGCGGAGAGAAGGGCAAGAGCGTTGCTGATTCTCTTCAGATTGTAACCGTTCAGTATGAACAGGCTTCATCTTTCAATGATTCGCTACTTCTTCTTATGGGCGACATCTACGACGGACTTGACTCAATCAATACTCAGGAGGGTCTTCTCTTCAGCATGGAAAAGGGAGGCGAAAAGTTTGACCGTAGGGCTGAAGTGCGCCAGAATCTTGAAAGCATCAAGGAGCGTCTTCAGAAAAACCGTGAACTTTTGGCTCAGATGCAGGCAAAGCTTGACAAGAGCACAGGTGAGAATGCTGTATTAAAGAAGACGATCGCAGACCTTCAGGCAAGAATAGACAAACAGGAAGAAAAAATTGCAGACCTCAACATCCAGCTTGAAGCTGCAAATGCAGAGATACTTCAATTGAACGAACAGGTGATCAAAGGGCAGGCTGACCTGCGCGATGAAACTGAGGCACGTGAAAAAGCTCAGGCAGAAGCCACAGCAGCAGAGAATCTGGCAAACCGCGTCTACTATGCAATAGGCACCAATAAAGAATTGAAGCAGAACGGACTTCTCGACAAGAAATTCCTCGGCGCGACAAAGGTGCTTCAAGGTGATTTCAACGAGAATTACTTCACAGCGGGCGACAAACGCACACTCAGCGTAATCAACACCGGCGGCAAGAAGGTGAAGATCTGGGGTAATGTACCTAAGGACAGCTACGAGATCCTCGACAACGCCAATGGCACACAGAGTGTCAAGATTCTGAATTCAAAGGCATTCTGGGAGAGGTCGCCGTTTGTCATCATTCAGATAGACTAAAGTTAATGCATAATTCATAATGCATAATGCATAATTATTCAATCTGTCATTATGCTGAATTTTTTGCAAATAATATTTTATGAAAAGACATAAGGCATTATTATTATGTGCTGCCATGGCCGGACAGGCTATGGCAGCCATTTCTGTAGATAAGGTGGACCCTCCATATTGGTGGGTAGGGATGCATGACACCACTCTTCAGCTGCAGATACATGGCAATGACATCAGGGATGCGGAATTCTCTTTGGATTATGCCGGGGTGAGCATCGATTCAGTGGCACGGCTTGACGGGAGTCCGAATTGGCAATATATATACCTTAATATATCGCCGGAGGCTAAACCGGGGGTGATGAAGCTGAAATGGAAATCGGGGAAGAAGACCATTACTCGCGATTTCGACTTGAAAGCCCGCAAGCCGATGAAAGGGGCGCAGGGATTTTCGGCAGCTGACGTGCTTTATATGATCATGCCCGATCGTTTTGCATCCGGAGGAGAGAATCATCCGGAAGAAAAGAGTCTTAAAAATCAAGTGGCAATCAACAGGGAAAATCCGAATGCACGCCATGGAGGCGACATAAAAGGGATTGCTGACCATATAGACTATATAGACTCCCTTGGGGTGACTGCAGTATGGCTTAATCCAGTGCTTGAGAATGATATGCCCGGAGGAAGCTACCATGGCTATGCCACTACAGACTACTACCGCGTAGACCCACGCTTCGGCACGAATGAAGAATATGCAGAACTTACCGAACGACTTCACGACAAAGGAATCAAGATGGTAATGGATATGATATTCAATCATTCAGGAAGCCACCATCCATGGGCTTTGGATCCGCCGGCAAGCGACTGGATGAACCATCAAGGAGATTTTCAGCAGACCAACTACCGACTATCGACAATCACTGACCCATACGCATCAGAATATGACAAGGATTTGACGGTCAACGGATGGTTTGTGAAGTCAATGCCGGACCTCAACCAGAAGAATCCTCATCTGATGAAATATTTGATTCAGAACTCAATATTCTGGATAGAGGATGCGCAGATCGACGGAATCCGCATGGACACTTACCCCTACGCCGACCGCGAGAAGATGGGAGAATGGATAGATGCGGTCATGGCAGAGTATCCGGGCTTCAACATTGTGGGTGAATGTTGGTATGGGAGTCCGGCAGGGGAACAATTCTGGCAGACAGGCTCCGCGATAGCAGCTTCGATGGGAATCGACACTCGGCTTCCGGTAGTGATGGACTTTCCATTGAGCATACTATGTGCTGACTTGAAACCATTTAAGATAGACTCTCAATCATGGAATGGGATCAACGAATTGTATGATCACTTTGCACTCGACTATGTCTATGCAAATCCGATGAATGTATTGAGATTTCTTGACAATCATGACACAGACCGATTTATCCTTGAAATGCCGGAGAATCTTGACGCATGGAAGCAGGCCATCGCAATGCTGCTGACAGCACCCGGTATTCCTCAGCTTTATTATGGCACAGAACTCCTTATGAATGGAAGCAAAGAAGGATCAGACGGATTTGTCAGACGCGATGTCCCGGGAGGATTCAGCGGCGACAAGGAAAATCAGTTTGATGCCAAAGGAAGGAGCAAGCTTCAGAATGAGGCTTACGACTTCATCTCTGCCATAAATAAATGGAGAAAGACTTCGGATGCTATCGGAAAGGGCGACATGAAGCATTTTATGCCTACAAATGGAGTGTACCTTTATCGAAGGAAGTACGGACCGGAAGAAGTCATAGTAATACTTAATGGAAAGGATGAAGATCTCGACCTTGATATGAGCAGATATGCAGAGATAATTGAGGAGGGAGACAAGTATAGCGACATCCTTAGCGGAGAGACTTTGATCTTGCGGGATGGCGACAAGACGTTGAAGCTACCGGCGCGAGCTACCTGGATATTGACTAAGAATTCATGATGCTCAATGCATAGTTCATAATCGGCAGTCACTGATATAGCTACATTAAATGATTAGAGGATGAAAAGAAAAAAGATTAGGATTATATTGATGATGGTGGTGCTTTTGGGTATGGTGTATGCTTGCAAGCCGACGGAGAAGGGTTATCGGCAAGCATACGAGGCTGCCAAAAGCAAGCGAGAGCAAGTGGATCCGGATGAAGAATTAATGACCGGAGGACATAAACTCCTTAACCAGGAATCGAGCAATTGGAGAGTCATAGCCGGGGATTCCGTACAGGTGCAACATAAATTTATAAAGCCTATTGAGGATGAAAAGTGGCCACAGTCGGGACCTTATCGACTTGCTGTAGCGATGCTGAAGATGACTACCAATGCCAAGTCGATGCTGTCTGATCTCCAAAAGAAAGGGAGGCTGAAGCCGGTAATAGCCACCGATGGGAAAGACACATATTATATCATTGCCGGGAGCGCTACGTATGCGGATTCGCTGGGGAATGTGCTTGCAACGTTCAAAAAGGATAATCCTAAATTTCAATATATCGGGATGGAGCGAGAGAAGCCTTTGATTATTGTGGGAAGATAATCATTTAGTGGAATGCATAATTCATAATTCATAATGCATAATTAGCTACGCTCAAGCTATAAACTATTATTGGATTTGAAAAAAAATGGGCGGAAAATTGATATTTCCGCCCTTTTTTTATTATCTTTGCAACTTAAAAATACGCGAGGTCAATTTTTCTTATCGCAATTCAAGATAATTAAATAACTCGACTTTCGCAATCTCTAAAAATCTCACGCAGAGGGCGCAGAGG
>CAMWQY010000237.1 GCA_947176355.1 uncultured Porphyromonadaceae bacterium | reverse complement strand
TCTTGGCAAAGTCTACCACGATCTGGAGATTCTTAATAGAAGAACCGTCGTTGAGCGCAATAAAAGCCACGTTCTTATTGCCACGGCGGGTACGCACCCACCCTTTTACATCCACTTCCTTGCCGATAAATTTTTCCGGGTCAGCGAGAAGCGCCTTGACGGTCGTACGTTTTATATCCTTCATCTTATAGTTTGGTTTGTGAATTATTCAAATGAACCCATACGGAGGAAGTTTACTTCTTCCTGAGTGAGGTATCTCCAACGTCCGCGCGGGAGATTTTTCTTAGTCAAGCCGGCAAAATATACTCGGTCGAGCTTAGTGACGCGATAGCCAAGGTGCTCGAAGATACGGCGCACGATACGGTTGCGTCCGCTGTGGATCTCGATACCTGCCTGGTTGCGGTCGGTGTCGTTGGCGTATGAGATAGCATCAGCATGGATTTCTCCATCTTCGAGTTCGATGCCGTCGGCGATACGCTGCATATCTTCCTCAGAGATATCTTTGTCGGTCCAGACATGATAGATTTTCTTCTTGACAAATTTAGGATGAGTAAGCTTGGAAGCCAATTCTCCATCGTTGGTCAAGAGGAGCACGCCGGTAGTGTTGCGGTCAAGACGCCCTACAGGGTATATTCTCTCGCGGCAGGCACCTTTGACTACGTCCATGACAGTCATGCGTCCATTAGGATCGTCGCTTGTAGTCACGCAATCTTTTGGCTTATTAAGCAGCACGTAGCACTTGCGTTCAGGAGTCACTACCTTATCCTCGCATTTCACCACGTCGTCGCGATTGATCTTTGTGCCGAGTTCAGTGACCACGACATCGTTGACAGTCACGAGACCTGCTGCGATCTTTTCGTCGGCTTCGCGACGCGAGCAGATGCCGGAATTAGCCATAAACTTGTTGAGGCGGATCGGTTCGTTTGGATCGATATCATCGATGACGTAGTCGATCTGACGGGGACGCGGGATAAATTTCATGCCCGGCTTCTGATTCTTCTGGAATCCGCCCTGACGTTTTTGGAATCCACCTTGCTGATTTCCTTGACGGTTGTAGCCACCCTGACGGTTCTGATAGCCACCTTGCTGGTTGTTGCCCTGGCGGTTGTAGCCGTTCACCTGGCGCTTCTGATAGCCGCCCTGCTGATTGCCCTGGCGGTTGTATCCACCCTGGCGGTTGAAATTGTTCTGGCGGTTCTGGTTGCCGTATGAGTTTATGCGATTGTATCCGTTGGAGCGGTTTTGCTGATATCCTCCGTTCTGAGTCTGCTGATATGAATTTTCAGAAGCATTTGACTGAGTTTCAGTATCGGAATTATATCTCTTGAATCCATCCTCAGAAGAGTTGTTGTTCTGGTAAGGACGGTTGTAAGGGGTCTGACGCTGCTGATAAGAGGGACGCGCCTGACGGTTATATCCAGACTCTTCCCTATTATGGTAGGAATTGGAATAACTGTTCTGGTAGGTAGGGCGTGGGCGTTGTTGGTAGCCACGCTGAGGGAATTCGGGTCTTTCGGTACCTTTATAAGGTCTTGACTGGAAATACTGTTCTTTGTTTTCCGTGTTATCAGAAGAAGTAGTAGGCAGTGCCCCGATTCTTGGTCTCTTGGGTTTCTTCTCTTCCATTATTAAAAAATTGATTTGGCGCATGACATCGCTGCCATTTTTCAAAGTCGCCGGTTAATTATGTGTTGCTAATTTTGTGTATAAATTCATAATGCATAATTCATAATGCATAATTGTTAGTCGCTTATATTCAGACAATCATACATTAATGACCGTATGCGTTTAATTTGGCCATCTGCTTATTGCAATTGCGATTGCAAAAGTACTATTTTTTTTCGATATATGCAAAAAAAAGGCAAAAAAATAAGGACGCACGAATCGCGCGTCCTTATCAATCTCCGGCTAATTAAGGTCAGGGGAGGATGACTTTGGTGGCGGTGTTGCCTTGGCGGCGGATGAAGATGCCGTTGGATGGGTCGGATACCTTCATGCCGTTGAGGTTGTAGTATTCCACCGGAGCATTCTCGTCTGAGATGCCGGATACAGATACTGTGCTGAAGTCATTTACTTCATTCTTCGCGCAGTTGAGCACATTGCCTGATGCATCCACTACAGCTGCGATCACACGAAGCTTGTTCTTGTCAGGGATAAGGGTCGAGGAAATCTTCGAGAGATCGAAACTGATAGAATGCTCTGCAACTTCTTCCGAAGCAAGAGTAGCCGGGATGCTGCCATCTACGCCATAGATGCCGGTAGTAGACACCACTACGTCATTGAAAATTAGTCCACTCACTGTGCCCTTGCCATATTCACCACCACGGCAGAAAGCATTCAGCTGAGGAATAAACTGGGGGGACTGAGTAGCATAGTTATTGCTCTGGAACCAGCTTCTACCTGTTCCTGACAGACCGTCGGCAACGAGGATATACGCAATCTTATAGTTCTTATTCTCAAAACCGGCTATATTAGACACACTCGCCTTAGCCACAAGCTCATCCTCAGACACCCACTCATGATCTACTTTCACCACCCAAGGAGTAGCGATTGAATTAAGCGCCTTGATATCGCCTACGATAGGAAGTTCAAAACTTGAAGTCTGAGTGCCATAGTACGGGTCTACGACAAGTCCGCGGTTGAGTGAAGCTGACGGGAAACCTGAAATGTTAGCCGGATATCTGGTAGTGATCTGCATAGGATCATCATTGTGATAAGCAGCCACTACAAAGTCCGGATAATTCTCTTTGATATATTCAAGAGCAGCATATCCGCGAGTGCACCATCCACACCAAGTTCCGGTGAACTCTTCGATCAAAGTCTGATGTACAGGCACTTCTTTGACCACTACTACAGTAGACTGAGCTTCGGCGTATGATGACACGTTAGGTTTGCCATTGACATTGGTGATCTTGAAATCAACCACCTCATTCATTTTTTCTTTCTGAGCCTGGAATCCAATGAGAGCATCAAAGTAAACGGCAGCTCCGGCGGGGACTTCTTGCGGAAGACCACAATTAGTGACGTAAGTCTTGCCACCTAAGGTATACTCCATTTCTACGGATTTAATGGGAGTGTCAGACGTAGCACAGAGAGTCACCGGGAATGTAGAGTTCTTGCGAAGCGGGAGACAGATCACGTCGGATATAGAGGCAAAATCTACATGGAATGGGAAGTTTTTACCTTCCAATGTAATTGACATCGAAAGAGCTCCAAGGTCGGCTGCCATTGTATAGAAGTCTACAGGGAATGCATCAGAGTTAGAGATGCCAAACAATCCGGCACCGTTATAGTAGCTGGGGTAATCGTCGAATGGGAGATAATAGATATTGTCTGCCTTTGGCACCATAATGCTATATCCGAAGAAAAGGGATTCTTCTTTCCCGGTGATGGTATAAGGCTCATCCAGCACAATCTTATTAGGCTCGAAAGGAATCTTTGAGATAGTAAAATCCTGAGTATAGTCTTCTTTCAAGAGATCTGTAGAATAGAAGAATCTTCCTTCATTGATAGGATTGTTTTTCATATTATTATCGGAAGGGCTGTAGACAGTGAAACCTGTCACCTTATCGCCTGCAAGCCCCTTGATGTCTTCAGGAGACAATTCAAACATCATGTAAGCTCGAGTGACGCCTCCGGTGACACCTTGGATCTTAGTCAGAGAGGTAATCCCTTGGCTGTAGGAGAAATCGAAAGAATCCGACGCACGAGCCGGAGCTTTCTTCATAGTGGGAGCATTAAGTCCCTTTTCAAACTTTACTGCATCATTTTTATCCACAGCCGGATTGGCTGCGAATGCAGTGCAAGTGGCGGCAAACACCACGGAAAGTAGGAATGCTTTTTTCATATAGAGGATTTTTTAATTGAGAATTGAGAATTGAGAATTATTCTAATTTTCTTATTTTAGGGTGGAGATGGCTTTGCGGATGCGGGAGATGACTTCGGATTTGGGCATCAGCTCAGTGATGTCGAACATGTGCGGGCCGCGGCATGCTCCTACCACTGCAAGGCGGAATGCATTCATGACATTTCCGAGATGATATCCCTTCTCAGCTATCCAGTCAAGCACTATCTTCTCTGCATTGGCTGAACTCATGTCGTCGATTCCTTCGAGCACTCCAATGAGTTCTTCCATGATGGCGGGAGTATCTTCCTGCCAGCGTTTCTTGACATCTTTCTCAGCATACGATGTCGGAGCCACGAAGAAGAAATCACCCTGAGCCCAAAGATCCTGAACAAACTCTATGCGCCCTTTCACCATTCCGACAGCCTTTGCCACATAGTCAATGCCAAAGTCATCGGCATTCTTACCGAGCTGAGCGAGTTGCTCTTTAAGCACCGGCATGAAGAGTTCGGCAAGAGCCATATCGTCCATGCGCATCAGGTATTCATGGTTGAACCATATACCCTTCTTATAGTCAAACTTGGCGCCTGCCTTAGAGCAATGGTCGAATGAGAATTTTTGGATAAGCTCATCCATGCTCATGATCTCAGTGTCGTCGCCGGGATTCCATCCGAGGAGGGCAAGGAAGTTGACGACAGCCTCCGGAAGATAACCCTTCTCACGATATCCTGAAGAGATCTCACCGCTCTTTGGGTCGTGCCATTCGAGGGGGAACACCGGGAACCCGAG
>CAMWQY010000236.1 GCA_947176355.1 uncultured Porphyromonadaceae bacterium | reverse complement strand
ACGTAATATGCTCCCGCATTGACCTCGTTGGCGCAGAAGTGGAGCTTATGAACCGTCGAGAACGCGAAAAAGCACTTTTCCGCGTCTTGGCTCCCATCAAAGACCAATACGACTACATCCTCATTGACTGTTCCCCTTCTCTCGGCATCATAACTGTCAACGCGCTCACTGCAGCTGACTCCGTGATTATCCCTGTGCAATCGGAATATTTCGCCCTCGAAGGAATTTCTCAGCTACTCAATACTATTCGAATTATTAAGAGCCGACTGAAACCCACTCTTGAGATCGAAGGGTTCCTGCTGACGATGTATGATGCTCGTCTTCGTCTCGCTAATCAGATATTTGAGGAGCTGAAAGGACACTTCGGCGACATGGTGTTCAGTACTGTGATACCACGCAATATAAAGCTATCAGAATCCCCAAGCCACGGACTCCCCGTCATCCTATATGACCCCGACTCCCGCGGTGCGATTGCCTACATTCAGCTCGCAAAGGAACTGGTAGCCCGAAACCGTAAGAAAAATCAACAACACTCCTGATTCATTTTACAATGGCTATACGACGCAATGCTCTCGGACGTGGTCTCGACTCTCTTATCGGCATCTCTGAAGTGAGAACCGATGGAAGCAGTGCTATATCCGAAATCAACATAGACTTAATCTCTCCAAACCCTGATCAGCCTCGACGCTCTTTCTCCGATGAAGGACTCGACGAACTGGCTGCATCTATCCGCGAACTCGGCATCATACAACCACTCTCTCTGCGGGATGCCCAAGACGGGAAATATCAGATTATTGCCGGCGAACGCCGTTGGCGTGCAGCCCTTCGCGCAGGATTGCTTACTGTGCCCGCTTATGTCCGCACTGCTTCCGATTCGGAAGTGACTGAAATGGCGCTTATCGAGAATATTCAGCGTGAAGACCTTAACGCAATAGAAGTTGCACTCGCCTTCAAAAAGCTGCTCGACACCTACGACATGACTCAAGAACGACTCAGCGAACGCGTAGGCAAGTCTCGCACTGTGATCACCAACCACCTCCGTCTCCTCAAGCTCCCGGCAGAAATCCAGATAGCTCTGCGCGACCGCAAACTCGATATGGGGCATGCACGCGCCCTCCTTTCTATCGACGACGCAAAGCTTCAGCTGAAGATATTCAAGCAAATACTAAAAGAAGGTCTAAGTGTACGTATGGTGGAGCAACTCGCCCGTCAAGCGGCTGAAGCTAATGACACTGACGTGACTCCGAAGAAAAATGCTCCTTCACAAAATCATGACTATGATTTCTTCGTACGCGACCTTCAACAATACTTCCCTACCCCGGTCAAATTCTCCAGAAGTGCTAACGGGAAAGGGAGCATAACTCTGAAATTCGACAACGACGAGCAACTCATGCAACTCGTCGGAGCTTTTGAGAACATCAAGAAATGAAGCATACCGTATGCCACATACGACTCCTGATATTCACAGTGCTGTCTGCCCTGTGGAGTCTCGGCTTTGCCTCTACGCAAGACCCCGACCCACTGCCACTCCCAAATGATTCTGTCGTTGATGCAGAGCTTCTTGTCAGAACTCCTATAGAAGCGGATCTGACAGAGGAAGATGGACACACGGTTGTCGTGGCTGATGACTATCCTTACGGTCTCAACGGAAAAAAGATTTTCAACCCCGACCCCACTCGAGCCATCTGGATGTCAGCCCTTTTCCCGGGTCTCGGACAAATTTACAACCGTAGATATTGGAAACTGCCAATAGTCGTAGCAGGGTTCATGGGCCTCGGCTACGGCATGAGCTGGAACAACACCCAATATCAAGACTACTCAAACGGATATATGGACCTAATGAGCGGAGACCCTGACAAAAATTCGTATATGAATTTCTTCCCGCCCAACACCGACGTTGAATCACTCGACAAAAACTGGCTTAAATCTGTATTCCAGACCCGAAAAAACTTCTACCGACGCAACCGTGACCTCTGTATAATATGTATGGTAGGTGTCTATCTGATAGCCATCATTGATGCATACGTCGATGCCCAACTCGCTCACTTCGACATCAGTCCCGACCTCTCCTTAGATATAAGCCCCGGTTTCTCCACCGAGCCCGTAACCCGAAAATATTCCATAGGTCTAAATTGGGCCTTTACTTTCTAAATAAATCTCTAATGTATAATCTTTTTATCATTTCTCCGGATGACTTCTGACTCGCTTTATCTTACCGAAGTTAATTATGAATTATGCATTATGAATTATGAATTAATTATATTATGCGCAAGACCATACTTCTCACTTTAGCTCTACTCTCCTTTCCTGTGGCGAATTCATTCGCCGCAAATCCAAATGTGATGAATCTCAAGAATTCCATCACCGACGATGCTGTAGTCTTCCCCGAGACTTTTGAACAAGACACTCAAAAACTGCTCGAAGGCTGGTTCCTACGCAATTATACGGCTACCGACGACAGCTACTCCTCAAAGAAAGATGTCAACACTTCCGATGAAGTCATCATACAGCGTCTCGCATCAATGCCAACCGTCATCGAGATGCCTTTCAATTCCATCGTACGCCAATATATCGACCGATACACTAAAAATGGTCGGGCTCAAGTGGCGGCCATCCTCGGGTTGGGTTTATACTACAATCCTATTTTCGAGCAGTCTCTTGAAGAGCGCGGTCTTCCTCAGGAATTGAAGTATCTTCCGGTCATAGAGTCAGCTCTCGACCCAAACGCTGTGAGCAAGCATGGTGCCACAGGTCTTTGGCAACTGATGCTCGCCACTGGCAAAGGTCTCGGTCTTGAATGCAATAGCCTTGTCGACGAGCGTCGCGACCCTTACGCATCTTCAAAGGCTGCCGCTGATCTTCTTAAGCAACTATATGACACTTACGGCGACTGGAGCCTTGCAATTGCAGCCTACAACTGCGGACCCAGCACTGTCAACAAAGCCATACGTCGCGCCGGTGGCGATCCTACAAAGGCGGATTTCTGGAAAGTTTACCCTTATCTGCCGGAAGAAACTCGTGGATATGTACCCATGTTTATTGCCGCAAACTATGTAATGACATATTATCCAAAGCATAACATAAGTCCTGTACTCCCCACAAAGCCTATAATCACCGACACGGTCGGAGTCTCCGAACGCATCCACTTCGATCAGATTGAGGCTGTCCTTGCAATTCCTAAAGATGAGCTCCGCATCCTTAATCCTCAATATCGCGAAGACATTATCCCGGGTTCACCCGACCATACTTATATGCTTGTGCTTCCTTCAAAGCAAATTCATGCATATCTTATGAGCCATGACCAAATTGTGGCTTATCAAGCTGACAAATACCGCCGTCGTGCTACCGTTCAGCCTGGCAAGGCTACTGAAGAGCAGCCACTCCTTGCATCTGAAGAAGAAAGTCAGGAGGTGATAGATCAGCTCCCGACAGCTCCGGCAAACGCCACTACAGTTTCTCATAAAGTTGTGGCGGGAGAAACTCTCACATCCATCGCTTCAAAATATGGAGTGCTCCCTGCTGATATTCGCAGTGCCAACAATCTACGCCGAAATGCTGTAAGAGTCGGACAAGTGCTCACTATCAACAATGTGGCTCCTGAAAAGGCTGCTGTTGCTCGAGAAGAAGCCACTGCCAACATGCTTGCTGCTGCCAACGCCAAGGAGCAGAAAGAGCTGGGTGAAAAAGCCGCCCAAGAAAACACAACGCCACAAAGGCAGACTCAGACTCAAAAGAAAAAGGAGACTGTAGCAGCCAACTCTTCAAAAAGCAGCAAGAAAAAAGACACTGCAAAGACTACCGCGAAAAACTCCACAAAGAAATCAAGGACTACAACCCATACCATCAAGAGCGGTGAAAATCTTGGCCGTATAGCCAAGAGATATGGTGTTACTGTCGATGAAATTAAGAAAGCTAATGGAATGAAGAGCGACGCTATCCGTGCCGGTGCTGAACTTAAGATTCCTGCTAAGAAATAATCGAAATGAACGACTTCATACGATTCCTTCGTCGCTTTGCTCGCCCCTATATAGGGACTCTTGCCTTGAGTGTAATTTTCAATCTGCTCAATGGCTTGATGACTGTATTCTCTTTTGCTTTCATCATCCCTATCCTTCAGGTGATATTCGGATTGCAAAGGGAAGAATACCATTTCATCCCTTGGTCATCTCACGACCTCGTCCACACTATCACCAACAATTTCTACTATTTCACCGGGCACGTGATCCAAACCCAAGGAGAATCAAAGGCACTCGCCTTTCTCGGTGGAATTTTCGTCATCATGACATTCATAAAGGTGATGACAGGATATATGAGCGAATACTTCACCATCCCGATGCGCAACGGTGTGGTGCGCGATATCCGCAACACTATGTATGCCAAGATCCTTTCTCTCCCTATAGGATATTTCAGCAACGAGAAGAAAGGCGACATTATGTCGCGTATGAGCGGCGATGTGACTGAAGTCGAGGCTTCAGTGATGTCGTCACTCTATGCTCTCTTCCGCTATCCTATCCTGATTATCATTTATCTCGCTACGATGATTGCCCTTAGCTGGAGGCTCACTCTCTTCGTATTCATCTTGCTTCCCGTGATGGGATGGGTGATGGGCACTGTCGGCAAGAAGCTTAAGGCCCAAGGTCTTC
>CAMWQY010000235.1 GCA_947176355.1 uncultured Porphyromonadaceae bacterium | reverse complement strand
GCATCTGCTTTGATGCTCGCAGCATGTTCAGAAGACATCAAGGGCCCCGAAAACAACCTTAAGCCCGCTGACAACGCTCTGAACCTCACATCATTGAACCCTGCCTCCCAGGCAGGCCGTGTATCACTCCCCGGCCAGACCCGCGGCCAGAAATCTGAACGCCTTCAACTCGTAGCAAAGATCGCTCCTGTTGCTGAATCTCAGGCTGCTCTTCACAACTGGTCAGCTACCGGTATCGCAATTTCAAATGGAGTGGCTTATGTCTCTTGGCATTCCAACCATCAAGCTACTGTAGCTGCTGACGCTTGGGGTGGTGCTATCGACGTTATCGACATCAACGCACTCGCTGCCGACCGCAACGCTGATGTTATCACCAACACCTACATCTCCGAGACTGCAAAATTCAACGGTATCGTAGCAAATGGAAGCAACCTATTCCTCCCCATCACCTCCTACAGCAATGGCGCTATCGTAGGTCGCTGGAATCATGGCTCACTCGCAGTTGACACTATCTCGATTCCCGGCGTATCTGCCAACAGCGTTGAGGTTGTCGACGGTACTGTATATGCTGTTTCCGGCTATGCAGGTGGCGTATACAGCTTCCCCGCTAACTTCGATGTTGAAAACCATGAAGCTGCAACCGAAGTCATCGCATTCGACAATGCATTCGGTGGCAAATATATCGACAACGGTCTCGTCCTCCGCACTAACGACGAAAAGATGGAGATCCTCGACCTTCAGGGTAATGTTCGCAATAGCGGTAATCCTCTCATCTCTGAAGAGAAGAAAGCTGAGGTTTACAACCCTGAGAACGGTGGCTGGAACGTGGTAGATGGCACTGAGGCTACTCACTATGGCAAGCACACTATGGCTGTCGACGGAAACTACCGTTATGTAGGTGGCGGTCAGGGAGCAAACGGCGAGAACGGTCTCCGTGTATATCAGGGCACTGGTATCGCATGGCAGAATGGCACAAACACTACTGCTGTATCTGTTGAAGGCGACTATGTATTCGCAGCTACAGGCGCTGGTCTCCGCGTATACGAAAAGTATAATGGTACTGACATGCCTCTCTTCGCTTTCGAAGTGCTTAACTACGACCCAGAGACCGGCAATGCCATCAAGAATCCTGAAAGCGGCAAGTTCGAGGCTGGCACAGACGCTCACTCTTGCAACTTCGTTAAGTATGATCAAGTGACAGGTCTCGTATTCGTAGCATGCGGCCAAAGCGGTGTATACGTCTTCAAGCTCGACTCTACCGTTGAGGTAGCTAAGTGGCCCACAGGTATCACTACCGAAGACGGTTACTCCGACGTTAAGGACGTCGATGAAGGTGAAAAGGAGACATTTAAAGTTCCTGCAGCTCCTGAGGTTGAGGAAGGTAAAGACTTCGTAAACTGGGAAGACGAAAATGGCAAGCCCTACGAGCCTGGCGATGACGTTGAAATTGAATCCGGCAAAGTAATAGTTCTCAAGCCTGTCCTCAAGGACCACGAATACAAGTACACCCTTAATTTTGTAGGTTTCAAACCAACAACTGTAGGTGTCGAAAATGTTCCCGCTCCTATGAAGAGCGATAAGAATGAATTCATGATTCCTGATGTCACTCTTGTATGGGGCGAACGTATCTTCTATGGTTGGCACACTGAAATTGACGCTGACTTCGAGGATCCCAACATCATCAAAAAAGGTACTTCTTTCACTATCCCAGGTGACGCAACCGAGTTTACTCTCTATGGTGTTTGGGCATCTCCGATGGAAGGCGGAGCTGGTACAGAACCTGAACCTGTCAAGCCCGATAAACCCGTAATCGGAACTGAAGACTCCAATGGTAAGGAGTAATCCATCATATAATTCATGAAATAATACATTGATAATATCCACAAAACGGTAAAACAACATGGCTAATAAATTTTTTGGAACCAAGTTGTTCGCAGCCGCGCTCACTACTTTCGCTCTGGCATCGTGTCAGAGCGAAAGCACATTACTTGAGCCGACAGCCAACAATCTTCGTGACGTAGAACTTACCGTCACAGTTTCCAAGGGCGAAATGCCCACGCGTACCAACCTGAATCTGAGCGAAGACCAGAAAAACCTTCTTGTAACCTGGAACAAGGATGAGATCATTCAGGTCAGTGAGCCTGATGGTACTTATGCAGGTTACCTGACTGTAACAGAACTCCTCGACAATGGTAAAAAAGCACTTTTCAAAGGAACTATCAGAACTATTGACGAAGACGGCACTCATAAATTCACATTCGCAGCTCTCGGCGATGGAGTAGAATATTCTGCTAAACGCGGTTATGCTATGGATGACATGGTTTATGACTTTTCATCTCAAGTAAATAGTGGAGTCACTGCTCTTGCCAAAAACGACCTTCTTATTGCAGACGGCGACGTTGAAATCAAGGGTGGAAAGGCATCGTTTAACGATCTCTTAATGAAGCGTCAGTTCGCTTTTGGTCGTTTCACTCTCCTTTATAATGACCAGCCCCTTCAGTTTGATGCTAATACTGTAGTTTATGTCAATACTGAAAATAACGACATCAAGACTGGTGCAACCCTCGAATTCCCTAAAACCATCACTCCTGCTGGAAATTCTTCGATTGCCCTCACCACCTCTAAAAATGACTTCTATGTGACTTTCGTTCCCGGAAGCTCAGAGTCTAAGATCAAATTTAACGTAACCATTAATGATGTCTTATACGAAGGCTACAGCAACACATACCTTATCGAAGCAAACGACTTCTATCGCAAGGCACAGGGTCTGACATACGGTGAGGCTCTTCCAATCAACGTTAGAAAGACCGACGGCAGCGACGACGAACACGACTTCAATCTCACTTACAACCAGAACTTTGGTCCTAAAGATACTTGGACTGACACGCAGAAAGGCGTAGGCTTCACCTATACTTATACTCTCAGTGACTACGACAAAATCTTCAATGACAAAACCAACGAAGGCTACACATTCGTAGGCTGGACAGTCAACCCTGACGGCACTGGTGATGTTCTCCTTCCCAACGCAACCCTCCCCGTAACTTACCCTGACGGAAATGCAACCGTTTACGCTAAGTGGGAAAAGACAGTTTACGAGTATACCCTCAACTGGGAAACTGCAGATGGCGATCCGATCAATACTCAAACAAAAGAGACTGATGAAGATCCCTACAAGTGGGCTGTTGAAAACAAGCAAGCTGAACAGGAAGCTCCCGAAGGCTATGAATTCGCAGGCTGGGCAGACAAAGCCGTTGATCCCAATACTCCAGTAGTGGAAGTAAAATTCACTAAAGACAGAAGGGAAATCACAGTCGTTCCCGTATACACTGAGAAGGATTACAATTGGACAGTAACATGGAAGAACGGTTATGACGATAATCCTATCAAGACAAAAGAATACAAAGGCAAGGATGGTAGCATAAGTATCTCAAATGATTATCCTGCCGATCCAAAACGTGATGGATATACTTTCGTTAAATGGGATAAGTATATTGATAAGCTTTCTAAGAACGAAACTAATGTTGTAATCACTGCCCAGTGGAAGAAGGACGTTATAAACTATGTGCTTACTTACCACCAGAATCTTAACGGTTCTACACTGAAACAAGACGATCAGCCCGACCCCGCTACTACTGCTGATTCCTATGACTTTACAGTAGTGAAATATGAGGATCTCGGACCGGATTGGACTTCAACAACTCCAGCAGAGTATAAATTCATAGGTTGGAATACTCAGGCTGACGGCAAAGGAAAGACTTATTCACCCGGCGATCTTTACAAACTTACTAAAGATCAGATTACCGGAAATCTCTACGCGATGTGGGAAGAGGTTAAGAAAACTACAGTCTCTACTCCCGGCTACAGCCACGGAGAATTCAAATAATCAGTGATTGTCTCGCGATAAGTTTTGAGAAATTCAAACTTAATACATTAAACTAACTATGAAATTATTAAATAAATCAATATACGCACTTTCTCTCGTGAGCCTTATGGGCCTCTGGTCCTGCTCACAGGAAGAAATAGTGCAAGGAGGCGAGACTTCAGCCAAAGGTCATCCGGTAGCCGTGACCCTGACCGTAAATCGCGCCGATGCCCAGACCCGTACGGTCCTCTCCGAGAACGAACTCGGTGGCCTCAATGATGTATGGGAGACAGGTGACATTCTCCATGTATATAATAAAGCTGGTGAGGAAGTCGGAACTCTTAGCCTTCAGGAAGGAGAAGATACTCCTGTCGGAGTCTTCAGTGGTCTTGTAAATGCCGAACAGGGTGAGCAGGAACTAAACCTATGGTATTACGGTGATGTGGAGTCTAATCCTAATCTCTCCTATTCTACTTATAGCGAAAGAAATGCGCTCAAGGTTGACCTTCATAGCCAGAATTTCGCTGACGTAAAAGCTCTATCCGCTTTGGATATTCTCTCAAAAGGCGTTACTCTTAATGTAAATGGTGAAAAATCAACTGTTGTCAAGGATGAGACACTCGAAGCTCATCTCGCAATGGCTCGTTTCTCTCTTAAGGGAATTCCCGATGGAACTACAGGAACACTCAACATTTACAATGTTGCAGGTTACGGCTCAAACGAAGAAGCAGGTGAGGAGTATTACAATACCCTTAACACAATGACCTTAGATTTTGCGCGTCT
>CAMWQY010000234.1 GCA_947176355.1 uncultured Porphyromonadaceae bacterium | reverse complement strand
ACGAGCGACATACATCTGACCCTCGTCCAGACACTTCCAATCACCGGAGTAATAGTAGTAAGCACCCCTCAAGAAGTGGCTCTTGCCGATGCACGCAAAGGAATCGGAATGTTCCGTAGCGAAAAAATCAATGTTCCTATCCTGGGCCTTGTAGAAAACATGGCATGGTTCACCCCTGCCCCACATCCGGAAGAAAAATATTATATCTTCGGTAATGGCGGAGCTGCCAGGCTTGCAGAGAAAATGAATGTGCCTTTACTGGCACAGATTCCTCTTGTAGCGGATATCTGCGAAATGGCAGACAGCGGACACCCCACTGCCACTGAATGCACGGGAGGTGCGATCTCCGAGAATCCGGAGGCAAAAGCCTTCTCTGACTTAGCCGACAGGGTCGTGGAAGAATGCGAACGTCGCAACCGCGACCTTCCCCCGACTAAAGTCGTGCAAACCCATTCTTAATTGAGAATTGAGAATTGAGCAATTGCCAATTCATCATTTATAATTTATAGTTTATAATTAAAACGACAATGTCTACAGCACAAGCAGAAAATACTCGCAAGGTGACTACAAGCCGTCTTACGGAAATGAAGCATCGCGGTGAGAAAATCTCTATGCTCACTGCCTACGATTATACTTCGGCAAAATTAGTTGATGAAGCAGGAATGGATGTCATCCTTGTAGGAGACTCGGCTTCAAATGTGATGGCAGGAAATATGACAACCCTTCCAATCACGCTCGACCAGATGATCTATCATGCCAAGTCGGTGATGAAAGCGGTAAGACGTGCTCTTGTGGTGGTCGATCTTCCGTTCGGTACATATCAAGGAAATTCCAAAGAGGCATTGGCTTCTGCAATTCGAGTCATGAAAGAGAGCCATGCAGAGGCATTGAAACTGGAAGGTGGCGCCGAAATAGCGGAGTCTATACAGCGCATATTATGCGCCGGCATCCCTGTGATGGGACACCTTGGACTGACTCCTCAGAGCATCAATAAGTTTGGCACCTACAGTGTCAGGGCAAAAGAGGAAGCTGAGGCAAAGAAACTGATAGCAGATGCAAAACTTCTTGAAGAAATCGGATGCTTTGCCTTGGTGCTTGAGAAGATTCCGGCTAAGTTGGCAGAACAGGTGGCAAAGGAATTGACTATCCCTGTGATAGGTATTGGAGCCGGAGGAGGCGTCGATGGCCAAGTGCTGGTGATGCACGATATGCTTGGTATGACCATGGGATTCTCCCCACGTTTCCTGCGTCGATACGCCAATGTAGGAGAGATCATGACAGATGCTTTCCGCCATTACATCAATGATGTGAAGACAGGCGATTTCCCCAACGAAAAGGAGCAATATTGATGCAAGACAACATCACAATCCGGAAAGCCCGGAAAGAAGATACTGAATATGTCGCCAAGACAGTCTTGACCGCTCTGGATATGGACACATCCGATCTGGAGTGGGTCAAGGCTTCTTGCGCCGATCCCAAATCAATGTATTCATGGAATAAGTCGCTTATTGCTGAAGATGACGGCAAGCCAATAGGATGTATCATTTCCTACAAGGGCGACGACTATCAAGATTTGCGCGAATATACATGGAGCCGCTTGTGGTCAGGTACAGACCCGGAGATGATCAAGAATACAGCAATCGAAGCATATCCCGGAGAGTATTATCTCGATTCCCTTGCCATCGAACCGGAATATCGTGGCAATGGACTGGGCAAAGAGCTAATGAAAGCGGCAATGCAAGAGGGGAAGGCCCTTGGATACGACAATTACGCCCTGTTGGTGGCATTAGAAAAGCCTCATCTTAAAGACTATTACGCGTCATTAGGTTTTAAAGCTGACGATGACGTCAACTTCTTCGGACATCGCTACAAAAGAATGGTCAAAAGGAACATCCAAGACCAAGCATCAGATTATTCTGCTTCTGAAAATTAAGAAGCTGATAGCCGATATTAAGGAAGAAATGTTCAGTGAAGCGTACCTTCAAGTTGGCAAGCTGGTAGGAGGCACGCGTCTCCTCCGGACCTATGAAGTTATATCCAATACCGACGTTCACGGAGAAAATAGGCATCACTAATTCAGCCCTGCCTGAAACGCCTACGCATATCTGACTTAGTATAGGAGGTCGGTAGAATTTTATATCATCTGAAGTGTCGCCGTAAGCATGATGTCTTTTTAGGTCGGTACTTTGATCCCATTGAAAGTCGAGAGACCCTCCGGCCCGGAATATCTTTTTAATTTGCCACATCGGAGATATATCAAGACCCACCACTGGATAATGACCTTTTAGAAGCACAGGAGACTCCCCTCCTCTATATACACGTTTTCGCCAAGCTCCGTAAGCAGTAATATCAAACTGCAGTTTTTTTCGCTTTTTGATTATATCCGTGTCATAGTCGTCATAATTGGTAGCTTTCGCATTTTGATTTCCCAAAATCCTTGTGACTCCGACACGCAAGCCTGCCATATTTACACCGGGATTTGGGAAGGATGTGTTGCCATTGGAATAATGAGTAAGATCTATTCCTGCCATCAAGGAATATGTATCGTCAAGCCGGTAGCTGACTCCTGCACCAACGTTGATATAGGCATTCACTTTTGATCCGACAATCAGGTTGGAGCTGGCTATCGTGCCGTCGCAAGGTCTCCATCCGAAAGATGCTCCAAAATTCCATTCATAATATAGAGAAAACCTTTCAGATATCTTCCAAACAGGGGCTCCTTGAAACGCATAGAGAGATATCGGGGTGCCGATTCCTTTGTGATTTCCCAAGAAATTCACGGCAGCCCCAAGCCCTTGCCACGCATCCGGGGAAATACTCCCTTGGCGCGAATATCGAGGGAATGAGAAAGCGTATTGCACATGCACGGAAGTGGCAAACTTCGTTTTCTTTGCCGTCTCCACATCAAGGATATTGCTCAAGATATCGTCGCGATATGATGAGAAGGGATAGGCAGGACGCACATCAAGCCCTACAGAGTGTCGCCACCCTATTGAGTCGGATGCTGATGCCGAAAGGCACACAGCAATCACCATCATTAATATTATGACTCGCTTGATCTGCATTTTTAAATTGACAAAAGGACGCACGAACCGTGCGTCCCCCAATATTAATCGATTAAACACATAAATTCATAATAGCATTATATTTGAGTTCCTGAGAATACCCATTATGAATTATGCATTATGAATTATGCATTTCTATTTAAAACGTATCAAAACGATATACAATCGTGCGATGATAAGGAGCATCCGGAGAAACGACAGGAGAAGGGAAAGCTGCATGGCTTGGAGCATCGGGGAATCCTTGCGCTTCCATTGCCACACCCTCATAATCCTCATAGCTTCTGCCTGCCACATTAGCAGGGCTACCGGCAAGATAATTTCCTGTGTATATCTGCACGCCCGGCTGATCGGTAAGGACTGTCATACGGCGGCGTGACTTCGGCGAGCGGAGCACACAAGCCTCTCGAAGTTCTCCATTAGGTCCATCTATACAGAAGCAATGGTCATAGCCTTTGCCATATTTCAATGGAGTAAAGTCTTTATTGATATCCTGGCCAAGAGTCTTGAACTCCGTGAAATCCATTGGCGTAGCAGCCACAGGAGCCATTTCTCCGCTCGGGATCAGGGTCTCATCTCCCGGGAGGAAGTGTGCGGCGTTGAGCTTAAGCTCATGCCCGAGCACTGAATTGGGTTCAGCACCATCAGCACCTTCAAGGTTGAAATAGGCATGGTTGGTAAGATTCACCACAGTCTTTGCGTCAGCCTTAGCTGAGAGATCAATGGTAAGCTCGTTGTCATCATTCCAAGTATACTTCACTTCAGCCGTAAGATTGCCGGGATATCCCATCTCTCCGTCTTTCGAGTGATAGCGGAAGAGAACGCCGTCTGCCACTTCTTCAGACTCCCAAATCTGATTCTGGAAACCCTTGGGGCCGCCATGAAGATGGTTTGGTCCATTGTTGATGGGAAGGTCGTAGGTGATTCCATCTATTTGAAGCTTACCTTTGCAGATACGGTTAGCGAATCGACCCGGAGTCTTGCCGGCACACGGACCATCTGCAAGATAGTCGGCAGGATTTGCGTAGCGTATTGTCACATTCTCGATATTCCCATTGGCATCAGGGACAGACACTTCTGTGATACCTGCACCCAGAGATGAGAGTTCTACAGACGCACCCTTGGCATTAGTCAGTCGGTAGAGAGTCACCTCCCCAATCGGAGAGGCGACTTTGCGTATTGTAGTTTCCATGTTGGATCAATCAAGTTTACGTGCACCGTCAGAGATAACGACGTCGTAGATCATAGGAGCGTGGCCATATTTGTCTTCGAAACGCTCTGTGATTTCTTCTACAAACTTATCGTGGAGGTCATTCTTAACGAGGTTGATGGTGCAACCACCGAAACCGCCACCCATGATGCGGCTACCGGTCACACCGAGTTTCTTGGCTTCGTCGTTAAGGAAGTCGAGCTCAACGCAGCTTACCTCATAATCCTTGGAAAGACCCTCATGAGTCTCATACATCTTCTTTCCTACAGTCTCGTAGTCGCCGGCAACAAGAGCGTCGCAGACAGCGAGTACGCGAGCCTCTTCACCGATGACAAACTTAGCACGCTTGTAGTCTTCTTCTGAAATTTTATCCTTGATGGC
>CAMWQY010000233.1 GCA_947176355.1 uncultured Porphyromonadaceae bacterium | reverse complement strand
ATTATGATCAGTTTAAATTATATCATAAAGCGCCTCTCCGAGGCTACTGAACTTTTGTCAAGAAAACCCCGGACTTCAGTCCGGGGTTTTGGCATAATGTCAGCTCTCCGAGCTGATAATTCATACTGCGGCTATCATCTCTATTTCGACGAGGGCTTGCTTTGGGAGCTCTTTGACAGCAAAGGCACAGCGAGCCGGGAAAGGAGCAGAGAAATATTCTGCATATACCTCATTCATCGCGCCAAAGAGGCTCATATCAGCGAGGAAAACAGTTGTTTTTACTACGTCGTTGAGAGTTGCTCCGCCGGCTTCAAGGATAGCCTTAGCGTTTTCAAGGCTCTGGCGAGTCTGGCATTTGATGCATTCTCCCATAGTGCCGTCTTCTGGATTGATTGGCAGCTGGCCTGAAACGAATATGAGGTTGCCGGTTTTTACAGCCTGACTGTAAGGTCCGATTGCACCCGGAGCCTTAGGGGTATCGATTTGAGATTTCATATATGATAAAGTTTTTAAGTATTAAACAATGAACATTAAACATTAAGTGTTAAACAATGAACATTAAGTATTAAGTGTTTTTGAGGAGTGTATATGTTTAATCTTTTTTTCGTCGTGGGATATTGACGTTTTCGGCATCGAAAACTTTGCTTGATGATCGGTCGAAGATACGCCAGTGATCCTTTTGTGCCGGAGGAATCAGGTCGGGGCGGTTGGAAGGGATCACGGTGTAGTTAGAGCCTTTCCCGGTGGGTTTAGCGCAGAAGAATGTATCATAATCAGCCCATTTTACTCTTGCTTTTCCATCATCATCACGCTCTACCCTTACTCTGATATAAGCACCTCCGCGAGTATCTCCGGTCTTCATATTGGAAATAAAATTGCCGAGAGAGTAGACAACGGGAACGTCTTGCAGGCGTTTTTCATCGCGTACCATCTTCATCGGCTGGATCACGTGTGGGTGACTTCCGATCACCATATCGGCACCATTATCGATCAAGAACTGTGCCTGATCACGTTGAATGGCATTCTCTTTGAGCACATACTCAATTCCCCAATGCATAGTCACCACGAGAATCTCTGCTCCTGCATCGCGTGTCTGTTTCATCTCTTTGGCAATCTTTTCTTTGTCGATAATTGCCACTTCCATCCCGTCGCGCGCAGGAATGCCATTTGTGCCGTAAGTATAATTGAGGAAGCCAAATTTAATGCCATTTATTTCTTTGATGAATGGGACTTTGGCATTTCGGTCAGCTTCATCCTGATAAGTGCCGATATGGTCTACTCCCAGGGAGTCAAGTGCACTTATTGTGCGCCTGGCGGCTTTCATTCCTGAATCAAGGCAATGATTGTTGGCTGTAAGGAACATATCGAAACCTGCATCAACAAGAGCCTGGGCATAACTGTCAGGCGCACTAAAGCAAGGATAACCGCTATAACGAGGACCACCACCGAGCGGCACTTCGAGATTCACAACTGCATAGTCAGCTTCAGTCACGGTCGGGGCAATCCATCGGAAACATTCTGAATAGTCATAGCGTTTTCCGCCTCCTTCACTGAGTGCTTGGTCAAGCTGAGCCTGATGCTGCATTGCGTCTCCTACAAATAGAAGGGTTGCCCCCGGAGGGGACACAGAGGTAGTGTCGGCAGTGTTTGCTGCAGAGCCGGTGATGAATTGCAGCAGGCTGAAAAGAAGAATGATAGCCGGGGCGCTTATTGTCATTGCATTTGCTGTAATGAATATGTGAATATCGTGCGTGCTTGGTCCATGCGCAGTTTGCACATAGCTGGATTGCTAATATACGGAGTGCACTTTGTCAGATATTTCTTTCCGGAGGAGTTAGATGAACTTCCATATCCATATCCATAGCCATACATATAATAAAGGGAATTATAGTAGCTGCTATTGCTCGACTGCTCCTCTTCAAAGACAAGATTTGCCGGGAGAATTGTAAATTCAAGGTCTTCTTCTTTCACACCGTTTTGGATGAGACCGAGAATATAGTTTCTCATTGAAGAGAATGTATAACGCTTTGTAGTGCTGTTATAGGTTGCATAGAAAGAATCTTTATCGTCCGGCAAGGAGTTTTTTTCAAGAAAATCAGCAAGTTTTGATTTCCTCACCATTATCAGATAAGGTGGAGGCGTTACATCATGATCGTTTTTGATTTCTTCCACCGGAATGCTGAAAGAAAGATTACTTACCACTGCCAGCTTGGATTGAGATTGGTTGTAAATATCTAATAGCTCCTGCGCCGGGAATTTGAAGTCAATGCGAAATCCTCCGGGAGTAGTGACGACAGCTTCGTTGTTGGCTGCAAGATTCAAAATAGTATCTGATGGCTTGTATGAAATGTTGTTGCTGCTAAGCACAATAGGGGATGACGCAAACACACCGGCTGCGCCTACTTTAGTCTCGACAGTAGAAGTCACAGTGCCATCGCTTCCGGTGGAAGTCTTTGGCATCTTGTAGTTGTAAAATATTACGAAGTATGTCTCGTATATATTGGCGACACATCCGCGTCCGAAAGAGGGTTCTACGTATATTCCGTGAAACCAATTTTCGAAAGAATCCGGCCATTCAAAAATGGATTTAGTAGCCTTGTTTCTATATGCCTCTACGGTCTTAACAGCCATCTCGCGAGTCATTGGAATGTCGATATCAACATAACTTCTCTTAATATAAAGAGAGTCGCTCATGCCGAGAGCTGAAAGCGTGTAACTTCTGCTTCCAAGAGGCTTTTCCGGATTGTAATATCCTGTAGGGTCAAACTTATTGTCAATATCACGAGGAAGTGATTTTGTAAGTTCATAGACTGTAAGCTGCTGTGGCGCAAGAGAGTCTCCGGTCAAAGCACCACGAGGCACCATCAGTATGAGCTTCATGGAGTCTACTTGAGAAATAGGAATAGAATCCGGAATGCCGAGTTTGGTAGTGCTCAAAAGCTGGCTTACAAAAGAACAACGTAGGTCGCCGAATTCACGAACGCTGATTCTACCAATAAGATTAGTAGTGCTTCTTGAGTCGTATGAGTCGTCGTAGACCGTATTGTATTCGATTTTCGGACAAGAAACTTTAATCTTTTGATCGCCACGGTAGACATATTGATCGGAACCATCCCAGATCAATGAGTCAAGAGCAATTTGAACTTCACCTTTTGCAAGGCTACTGCCTACTTTGGGCACATTGTCTTCGCAGGAGTCAAGCATAACTCCTGCAGCAATTGCTAAGATTGGAGCGGCAAGTAGCTTTAGCGACTTCCGCAAGGATGTATGGCGCATCATTTGTCTGAAAGTTTATCGTAAAATTCTATGTAAGCATCCAGGTTATTCTCTGCATCCTCTTTCTTTAGATATGGAATACCCTTTGCTTCCACTGCTGCTAAAAGGTCCGGGTCCGGCTCATCGGTCATGAAGATGACACCGTCTGAATTATCTATGGCCATCTTGTGAAGAAGTTTGGTAGAGAGCTCCATTTCCTTATAGGCATCAAGATAATCTGCTTTTACTCCATCTTCTTTAAGGCGGCGGAAGAAATCAGCATCAATTACGACCTCATTCTCTTCAGGAAGCACGGTATATACTATTTTTGAACTTTCAAAAGGAATGGAGTCAGTCAGTTGACGAAGATAGACGGGGGTAAGAGCAGAAATCCAACCTTGCGCATGGATTACGGCAGGATCCCATTGAAGCTTCTTTGCGGTCTCAATTGTAGAGCGGGTGAAGAAAAGTATACGCTTGTCGTTGTCTGAGCGATTGCTACCTACATTGTCGATGTCTGAGTCAAGTTTTTGAAAGAAATCGTCGTTGTCTATGAAGTAGACTTGTGTCCTCGTAGGATGTAGGCTTGCAACTTTGAGAAGCAGTGGGTGGTCGTTGTCGTCAATTGTGACGTTTAGCCCACTAAGGCGTATCACTTCATGAAGTTGGTTGCGACGTTCGTTGATATTCCCCCATTTAGGAGTGAATGTCCTTACTTCGTAACCTCTTTTATGAATACCTGTAGCAACTTCTTTGCCCAGTGAAGATATATTTTCGGGCGGAAGGTAGGGAGCTACTTCTTGCGCCACGAATAGAAATTTTTTCTTGGCCATATCAAATTTTTATATTGAGCATATCGTCTTGCATCGCGCATCGGTATATACTGCAAGTGCAAAATTACAAAAAAAAATCCAATTAGACCCAATCTCGGTGCTTCTTTTTGATTCTTTTGCATTTCATTACATAATTTTTCAAAATTTTTAACATTAAAATGTGTTTTTTGGCTGAAATGCTTGGTGTGTTTGTGAGTTATTTATTAACTTTGCAAGTTGAAACTTTTAACGAGCAATTAGCCGTCGAAAATTGCGACGGATAGTTATCAAAAAAAAGCAATGGCAATGCAGATAATTCGTAGTGTCAGCGACCTTGAAGCCTTCGTAGGCCAGGCGCTTGGCAATGGAAAGACAATAGGATTAGTGCCCACTATGGGCGCACTCCATGACGGGCATCTATCGCTCGTGAAAAGGGCAGTCGCAGAAAATGATGTGGCCCTTGTCAGTGTTTTTGTCAATCCGACACAGTTCAATAATCCGGTGGATCTTGCTACTTATCCCAGAAAAGAAGAAGAAGATTTCCGTCTGTTGGCGGGAGAAGGGACTACTGCGGTGTTTGCTCCGTCAGTAG
>CAMWQY010000232.1 GCA_947176355.1 uncultured Porphyromonadaceae bacterium | reverse complement strand
GAACCGGGTAAGGGAGATTATATCCTAATTTTTATCTTAAATGAAAGAGCCGTGTCTGATAAACTCCTAAGGAGTATTTTTAACGTTTATTCCGACTATATTTTGCATATATGACTACTCAGCGAATATCTTGTTAATTCTCACACAGAGGATACACAGAGCTTTTTAATCTCATATATATTCAAAATGAGTTAATTTTATTAATTCATACTGATATCATCCACAAAGGGGCATTGCTTCGCTCGCCCTTGAAGCCCACGGAGAATTTCGACGAATAATATGCGATGTGATTCTAAAATCAAGGATTAGAGTCTAAGATGGATTTGTGGCGCATGATCTGCCATGAGTTGATGATGTTTTGCCAGGCGATGTAGGAGGCGGGGGCTATGGACGCGATTGGGTTCATGTAGGCAAGTGCTATCCAGACGGCGAGGACGGTGTTTTTCTGACCCATCCCCTGCCCTCCTGAAACAGGGTCTCCAAATCTACGCCCTACCATTCTGCCTATCTTGAACTGCAAGAGACACACCACGAGTGCCCCAATGGCAAGCCAGATCATAGTGCCGAGGGAAGAGGATTCGTAGTGATTGATAATGAAGCTGACACATCCTCCAACTATTATAAATAAGGAGATAGCCCAGAGATAGAATGAGATGGATTGATGGGCTTTGACCGCTTCGTGAAAACGCGGGAGGGTATGGCGAAGTAAAAATGAGGCAAGCAACGGACCCAACAGGAGTGGCATCACCATCTTGAAAATCATTATAAAAGACTCCCAGAAAGTATATTGAGTATCTCCCACCATTGCAAGGACGAACGGACCGACAATTGCCACAAAGACATTGCAAAGCAATGAGTAAGTAGCGAGTTTAGGGAGGCTTCCTCCGAGCATGGCGCAAATTACAGGTGCTGCAGTAGCTGTAGGAATGAAAACACAAATAAAGACACCTTCTGCCACTGTATGATTGATCCATGCAAGCGAAAGATAAGCTATCGCTGCAATCAACATCTGAATGCCAAGAAGCACCCATTGAAACCTTCCAAGTGCAATATGACGGAAGTCGAGTTTGCAATAGGTTATAAAGAGCATAGCAAAGATGAGATAGGGAGAAAGGAACTGCACATATCCCATCCAAGGATAAAACAGAATGCCACCCAACATCGCGATGGGCAGCATAAATGGCTTTAACTTATTTAGTTTTGCGGAAGACATTATTCAAGGTTTTCTATGATTGACTTGATGCTCTTGAATGTCTTTTCAGGAGCTTCGTTCCAGAAATTCTTATACTGTGATATGTTATCAGCTTGTCCGGGAGTGTCGCTTACGACCCTGACCACAGCAAATGGAACCCCGCAATCATAGCATGCATGAGCAATGGAGGCGGATTCCATATCGCAAGCAAGAGCATCCGGATAGCATTCCTTGATGAATTCTACTTCTTCAACACGGCTTATAAAGCGGTCGCCGGAGCAAATCAATCCGAAGCGCATGTCATTAGAGGCATTATTGCGACAAGACTCCACAACAGCCGAATCCATAGCAAAGCGTTCCGGCATACCGTCCATGTGCCCCCATTTAGTGCCCGGGCCACACCATACATCATGGTAGGCAGCTTCAGTGGCAACCAGAAGGGAGCCCACTTTCATTGAAGCGTCAGCACCACCTGCCACTCCAGAATTTATGATCAAGTCAGGATGGAAAGAATCTATCATGCGATAGGCATTCAGAGCTGAACTTACTTTACCTATACCACACTTCATCACACAGACTTCATGCTTACCTACCTTGCCGGTGTAAGCTTTTCTACCAGCGAAATCAACTTCTGTCATACTTTCTATCAGAGGAAGCAACAGGGCTACCTCTTTATCCATGGCTGCAAGTATTCCTATCTTCATAATTTAGAATTGAGAATTGAGAATTTAGAATTTAGAATTCGATTCTTAAGAAAAACGGATTTTGACTTTGGATATTATTGTTTTTTTCGTAAATTTGCAATGTGAGAAGAATGGATGTGAGTTTTTGACATATCGGGGCGCATGCGGAGCATGCTTTATTACGTTGTTTTGTTCGGGAAATTTTTTGAATGTTATTTGTATATAGTATGAAATCAGTGAAGATATGGAATGATACTCCATCGGATAAGCAGGCGCAACAAATAGCTGAACGGCTTAAGGATGGAGAGGTGTGGATAATACCTACCGACAGTGTGTATGGTATCATGTGTGATGCACTCAACCAGAAAGCTGTCAGAGCAGTGTGTGAATTGAAGGGTATTAATCCGGAGAAGAATCACCTTTCAATTATATGCAAAGATATTTCTATGGCTGCAGAATATGCGCGTATCGGAGACAATACTTTCAATCTGATGCGCAATAACACTCCGGGACCGATTACATTTATATGTAAGGCTCAATCAAATTTGCCTAAGGAGTTCAAAAAGCGTAAGACTGTAGGTATACGTATCCCAAACAACCTTACGGCAAGGATGATAGCCGAGAAATTGGGGAATCCTCTCTTGACTACGACAATTGATTTTGAGGATGATGACTATGCACGCAACCCTGAGCTTATTATGGAGGCGCATGAAGGGAAAGTAGATGGTATCATATTGGGAGAAGATGGAGGGACGGAACTGACTACTGTCGTTGATTGCACGGAAGACTCATTGGATATCATACGGGAGGGGATTGTCGATGTAGATATCTAAAAAAGTCAACATTGACACTGCGGGGCGCATGCGGAGCATGCTTTATTACGTTGTTTGACTCGGGGGATGATGATTGGGAGATGATACTGGGGGCGCATGCGGAGCATGCTTTATTACGTTGTTTGACTCGGGAGAGATTACAATTTGTGTTTTTTTAAACTTAAATTTTGAATTGTCGGGGATTTTTGCTAATTTTGCGTATCTCGACGGTGAGATATCCTATAAAACTAATAGGAGAATAAGATATAACCCTATATAAAAATATAATAGATATGTCAAAAGTAACAGTTGTAGGTGCAGGTAACGTAGGTGCTACTGCTGCCAATGTAATAGCCATCCGTGAAGTGGCTGACGAAGTCGTAATGATCGACATCAAAGAAGGAGTATCCGAAGGCAAAGCTATGGATATGATGCAGACCGCCAACCTTCTTGACATGAACACAAAAATCTGCGGTGTGACTAACAATTATGAGGCTACTGCAAACTCTGACGTTGTAGTTATCACTTCAGGTATCCCACGCAAGCCGGGTATGACACGTGAGGAACTTATCGGAGTAAACGCAGGAATCGTAAAGCAGGTGACTGAAAGCGTTCTTAAGCACAGCCCCAATGCAGTGATCGTATGCGTATCCAACCCTATGGACACAATGACTTACCTCATCCACAAGGTATCCGGACTTCCTAAAAACCGTATCATCGGTATGGGTGGCGCACTCGACAGCAGCCGCTTCAAATACTATCTGAGCAAGGCTCTTGGTGCTAATCCTAATGAGGTAGAAGGCTTTGTAATCGGTGGTCACGGTGACACCACTATGATTCCTATGCGTCGCTATGCAACACTTCGTGGCATTCCTTGTGAGACACTTCTCGACAAGGAGACAATGGACAAAGTGGTAGCAGACACAATGGTAGGTGGCGCAACTCTGACTAAGCTTCTCGGCACAAGCGCATGGTATGCTCCGGGTGCAGCAACTGCAGAGGTTGTAGAAGCAGTGATCCACGATCAGGATGCTATCATCCCGTGCTCAGCACTTCTTGACGGCGAATATGGCGAGAAAGATCTTTGCATCGGTGTTCCTTGTGTACTTGGCAAGGGTGGCATCAAGAAGATCATCGAAATCGACCTCAACGAAGAGGAGAAGGAACTCTTTGCAAAGAGTGCAGCTGCAGTGCATAAGACTAATGAAGCACTCCCCTGCTGATTTTGTTAATGCATAATTGAATCCATAAGAAAAAATCCATCGGAAACCCGATGGATTTTTTTGTATATAAAATTTTAGAAAAATGCCGTGTAGGCGATGTATTCTCCTATTAGGGAGATGACGAAGAGGATTCCGAAGATTAAGGCGATTTTCGCCAGAAGCATTCCGGAGTGAGGTATCATCTTGCCAATGAGTATCGACATGAGCCATGTGAATACTGTCATGAATAATGCAAAACAGTCGATGAAAGCCCACCAGCCCAATTCTTTTCTAATGCGGAAAGTCAATACTATATATACTATTGTGACAAGGAGTGCCAATAGGGCAAGAAGAATCTTTTTCGGTGTCGACATTATCTATAGAGTTTTACGGCATGTCCTACACCATCAACATCTATCACCAAAGCAATATAGAAACCATTGGGATGAGCTGCGATATCGACATGCGCTACATTTGTATTTTTGAATTTCTTATTCTCAACCATCATACCGGTGACATCGTAGACAACTACCCTCTCAATATTCTTAGGCAAAGATAAAGCAAAATGTCCACCTTTATTGTGTGTGACAATCGGTGTTTCGGGAAGAGACACTGCAAAAACTTCCGCCGGAGCAAAGGCTTGTTGAACCGGTTCGGACGTCTCAAAATCAAATTCCGTTGCTTCCCGCCTTACCATCCAGAAAGATTCATTGTCGTCGAAAGATACTGCATAGTAGTCGACATTTTCGGGATTTTTAAGCATATCAAAGACTACTTCAGGGTATGTGGCC
>CAMWQY010000231.1 GCA_947176355.1 uncultured Porphyromonadaceae bacterium | reverse complement strand
GTCTTGTCGACTACTTCTATTTGCTCTTCAAAATTTGGATGACTTACGTCTACAACATGCATCAGCAGGTCTGCCTCCCTGACTTCATCAAGTGTTGATTTGAAAGAATTGACGAGGTGGGTGGGAAGTTTGCGGATAAATCCCACAGTATCTGAGAGTAAGAAAGGTAGATTGTCGATAGTTACTTTCCTTACAGTCGTGTCAAGAGTTGCAAAAAGTTTGTTTTCCGCAAAAACGTCGCTTTTGCTCAAAAGATTCATTATAGTGGATTTCCCCACATTGGTATATCCGACCAAAGCCACCCTGGTCATATTCCCACGGTTCTTTCTTTGTATACTCTTCTGCTTGTCGATGTCTTTAAGCTCTTCTTTCAATCGTGATATTTTGTCGAGAATGATTCGCCGGTCTGTTTCTATCTGTGTCTCGCCCGGTCCGCGCATACCTATACCGCCACGTTGCCTCTCAAGGTGAGTCCACATTCGGGTCAGACGCGGAAGAAGATATTGATATTGGGCAAGCTCTACTTGTGTGCGTGCGGTGGCTGTCTGTGCTCGCTTTGCAAATATGTCAAGAATAAGGCTCGTTCGGTCGAGTATTTTCACTTTAAGCTCCTTTTCTATATTAAGCACTTGCTTCGATGAAAGGTCATCATCGAAGATTACAAGACCTATGTCATGGTCTTCTACATATTTGCGTATCTCTTCAAGCTTTCCTGTCCCTACGTAGGTGCGTGGATTCGGATATTCCAATTTCTGTATAAATCTCTTCTCCGGTTCAGCGCCTGCTGTCTGAGCAAGAAATTCAAGCTCATCAAGGTATTCATTCACCTTGGCTTCGCTTTGCTTTTGAGTGATGAGCCCGACAAGGACCGTCCTCTCATTTTCTTCTTTATTTATAATGTTATCTTCTATCATTTTTTCTTATATTGTATATATAAGAATTAACATTTTTCGCCCCCCGTAAGTTGCACGGAGGGCGACCTATTTTTTATAAGACTGAAAAAAGAATATTCTCACTTCCCAATTAATACATCACTTCGCTAATCTTGCAAGCAGATCAGTCAGGAACTTCCAATATTCCTCTACTGAAGGGATATAAGCCTTTTCATTTGGGCTGTGGATATCCTTCAGAGTCGGACCGAAAGAAATCATATCCATCCCCGGCATCTTTTCGAGGAATATCCCACATTCAAGACCCGCATGGAGTGCTTCTACCTTTGGCTCGTATCCGAAAAGATCTTTGAAACTTTCTACTGCTGTCTTAAGAAGTTTGCTGTCCGGATTGGGCGCCCAGCCTACGCTGGGATCGTTGGTGACTACTACACAGCCGATATTTTCATAGAGGGCTGTAACGCGGTCGGTAATCTCTTCGCGTTTGCTGTCGACTGAAGAACGCTGGTGAGTGGTGATGACTACTTTATCGTCGCCCTCTTTATGTACGCTTGCGAGATTGGATGAGGTCTCTACGAGTCCCGGAACTGCCAAACTCATACCTTGCACTCCGTTTGGTGTGCCAAAGATTGTTGATACCAAAGGATTTACGTATTCTTCTGCAATCATACGCGCCGGTTTCTCACGAATTGCGACAGAGAATGTGAAAGCTTCTCCCTCAGCGAGTCGGAGCTCTTCATGGATAGTGGCGTTGTAGATTTCTGCCATTTTCTCAAATGCTTCCTCGTTGCCGGCTGGAATTCCGACAAGGGCTTTTGCTTCGCGAGGAATGGCATTTGGTAGTCCGCCTCCTTGAAAATCACTTAGTAAAATTGTGCCGAATTCATCTTCCGCGAGCCAGAGGAAACGGGCAAGAAGTTGATTGGCATTGCCGCGGCCCAAGTGTATTTCCATTCCGGAGTGTCCCCCTTTAAGATGGTCGATATGCACTTCATACCAATCAAAACCTTCCGGAGCCTCCACTTCTTCTATAGGATAAGTGGCTATCGTGCACATAGATCCTGCGCAACCTATGACGATCATTCCATGCTCTTCCGAGTCAAGGTTGAGCAATATGCGTCCGCTGACAAGGCTTGCGTCGAGACCTGTGGCGCCTGTTAGTCCCTGTTCTTCATCTACAGTGAATACTGCCTCGATAGGTCCGTGGATCAAATCGGGGTCGATCATGGCAGCCATTGCTGATGCACATCCAAGTCCATTGTCCGCTCCTAATGTAGTGCCTTCCGCACGCACCCATTCTCCTTCTACTACTGTCTTGATTGGATCTGTCAGGAAGTTATGCTCTATGTCGCCTCGCTTTTCAGCTACCATATCCTGGTGTCCTTGAAGCACTACTGTCGGAGCATTTTCATGTCCCGGTGTAGCAGGGCAATACATGACTACGTTGCCAACTTCATCAGTTGCATATTTGAGTCCATGTCGTTCTGCCCAACCTACAAGAAAATCCTTCATCTTGTCGAGATGATGAGTGGGGCGGGGTACTTTTGTTATCTCGTCAAAGCACTCCCATACGAGCTTTGGTTTAAGATCCGTAATTTTCATTTCTTATTGTTTTTATTATCTGTCTTTCCTTCAGACGCTTTACTCTTGAAATTGGCATATTCTTTTGCCATACGCGTATGATAACCGCGCTTTGCGTATGAAGGACCATTATATTTCCTTGCAAATGCTGCCCAATCTTTTTTCTTAAGCGCCTCAAGCATACCGGCATTGCGGATGAAGACGCCAAACATTTCAAGCTGACTGAATTCTGATTCGCATATTTTCGCTACCATCTCCTCTACGCTTTCACACCCACAGAGCTTATAGTTGAATCCTCCAATTTGGAACATTCCCCAATAGCAACCCATGTCGGCTGCAGTGGCATTGATCTTTCTGGCGTTTGTAAGAGAGGTCCATTCTTTTAGTGCATATCCGGTAAGCCCTGAGGGTATTTTTGCATCCTTTTGCTTACGCCCTTTCGTCTTTCCGTTATACTTGTTAAAAAGAGACTGAACATAGTTTACTACCGGAACTCCCGGAGCCCAGAAACCTTCAAGCTTAGGTCCGGCTTCTATTCTGACTACAGCTTTGATCGCTGCTACTTCCACTCCAAGTTCTTTTGCTACTATCTCAAAGTCTTCATCTGTGAGAGTTGTGTATTTCACCTTGGCATCACTCTTCGGCATTTCACTAAGCACAAGTGATACCATCTCTGCCATCTCTTTTACTAATGCAGAGTCTTTGGGATTTACTAAGATAGAGTCTTTTGGAGCTATATCCTCTGATGCTACTTTTGCTTCGCCTCCTGTCGTTCGCTTACAAGCCGCCCCCGCATTGAATGCGGAGACGCTCATAAGTGATATTATAGAATAGACGAGAAGCCGATTCATGACTTCGCAATTTTTTCGAGAGTCAAGCAAAGATGCTTCCAGAATTTTTCTACTGTCGGAATAAGTAGTTGCTCGTCAGGGGAGTGGACTCCGGTCATTGTCGGACCAAAGCTTACCATGTCAAGATGCGGATACTTGTCGAGGAAGAGTCCGCATTCCAGACCTGCGTGGATTGCTTTGATTGCCGGTTTTACTCCAAAAAGTTCTTCGTATGCTTCTGCAGCTACCTTCATGATAGGGGAGTTCATGTTGGGAGCCCACCCTGGATAACCGTCGGAATGGTCCACTTTAGCGCCTGCAAGCTGGAAATGTGCTTCCACCTGATTTGCTATATCATATTTGCGGCTTTCTAAGCTGGATCGTTGTGAAGTCGTCACTTTGATCTTATTGTCAGCTTCCATCTTCACTGCTGCGAGGTTGGTCGATGTCTCGACGAGCCCTTCAATGTCGCGGCTCATTGAAATGACCCCGTGAGGGGCACTGTAGAGCGCTCTTACAAGTGCTAAAGATGTAGTCTGGTCAATGCTGTATTCAGGTTTGTCAGCATCTTTGATTTCGAGTTTCACCGATGGCTCAATGCCTGCAAATTCTTTTTCGATTTCCTCAGCATATTCGGCAAGAGCACCCTTGACCTCGTCGGCAAGTTTCGTCTCAATGCCAAAGATGGCATGAGCTTCACGGGGAATTGCATTGCGGAGATTGCCGCCGTCGAATTCCACAAGTTCGAGATTCCATTTCTGTGAGCAGTTCCAAAGGAAGCGGGCTATCAGCTTATTGGCATTAGCACGTCCGAGATGTATATCGCCTCCTGAATGGCCACCAAGCAAGCCGCTTATGCTTACTTTCATGTAGGTGAAATGGTCAGGAGCAAGCGAACGTTTGTATTCAAACCAAGCTGTAGTGTCGATGCCACCTGCGCATCCGACGAAAATTTCACCGTCATCCTCAGAGTCGAGATTAAGGAGGATGCTGCCTCCAAGCATATCTTCCCCTAAGTTTTGTGCCCCTTCAAGTCCTATTTCTTCATTGACCGTAAAGAGTGCTTCTACGGGCCCATGTTTGAGTGTCGGATCGATCATTACTGCCATTGCAGCGGCGATGCCGATTCCGTTGTCAGCGCCAAGTGTAGTGCCGCGCGCCTTTACCCAATCTCCGTCGATATATGTGTCGATCGGATCTTTGAGAAAATCATGTTCTACTCCTCCATTTTTCTCTGCCACCATGTCCATGTGTGCCTGTAAGATCACTGTTGGAGCGTTCTCATGTCCGGGAGTGGCATCTTTGTGCATAAGTACATTGCCACACTCGTCGGTCTTGACTGCTACATTGTGCTTCTTTGCAAAGTCAATGAGGAATTCTCTTAT
>CAMWQY010000230.1 GCA_947176355.1 uncultured Porphyromonadaceae bacterium | reverse complement strand
CCATCTGTTCGGATGTGGAGTATTTGAATGTGGTGCTCTGGATTATGGGGAGCACACGGGGCTGGCCATTTTCGGGTTTCCAGCCACCTTGCACGCAGATTGTGCCCGGATTTGCTTTCATAAGGGTATGAGTCTAATTAGTCTAATTAGTCATATTGGTCCAATAGGCCGAATAGGGCTAATAAGTATTTATGAGATTTATGAATTTCTTGCAAAGATATATAAAAATGAGGAGATATGCAAAATGAGTTTCGGATTGCGTCTCCAACAAAGTGTTGAAGAGGCAGAAAAAATACGATTTTATTGCTTTTGATAGTGCTTATTTCGGTATAAAATGCTAATTTTGCATCGAAATATCATATTCTTAACTTTTGCATGCTCTTTTTATTATCACGCAGAGGCGCAAAGGGGCAGAATTTTTTCAACGATTAACTATAAACGATTAACGATCATTTATAGCTACGCGACCCGGTTTGGGCAAGCTCGCAATGATTTCGGGCTGCTACGCATCGCCCGGAGCTCGCAGAGAAAGCTACGCAACTCTAATACTCTGCGCATTGAGCTACAATGAATTAGAATATACAAAACTTGAATCATATTGCAGTAAAAACGATGAAGAATACTACCAGGGCGATACATACGCCTTATCAGCGCAGAGATGCGTACGATGCACTCCAGATGCCTGTCTATCATACTCTTGCATACGAATTTGATGATGCAGAAGTGATGGCAGATGCTTTCTGCGGACGCACTAATGCACCAGACTATTCAAGGGTGCTCAATCCTACAGTGACTCATTTTGAAGAGAGAATAGCCCATCTAACAGGAGCAAAAGAGGTGAGTGCGTTCACTTCGGGGATGGCTGCTATAAGTGCGATGCTTATGAGTGCGGCATCTGCCGGAAAAAATATAATATCTTCAAAGCATCTTTTTGGCAATACTTATCTTTTGCTTACCAAGACTATGCGTAGATATGGCGTGGAGGCTCGTCTGACAGACCTTACTGACCCGGCAGCTGTGGAGGCCCTCGTAGATGAGAACACCTGCTGCATATTTCTTGAGAGCGTCACAAATCCGCAGACAGAAGTAGCAGATGTGAAGGCACTTGCGTCAATAGCCCATAGCCATGGTTTTCCATTGATTGCCGACACCACTATGATTCCCTTTACTCAATTTGATGGGAAAGCCTTGGGATTGGACTTTCAGGTGGTATCGACTACGAAATATGTATCCGGTGGAGCCACCAGTCTTGGGGGTGTGATAATCGACTATGGCAATTTCCCGGAAATTTCTCTCTTTATTAAAAAGGATTGCGTATTCAATTTTGGAGGTTATATGACTCCTCATGCGGCTTATATGCAGACACTTGGCTTGGAAACGATGCAGGTGAGATACGACCGGCAGGCAGAATCTGCACTGAAGCTTGCCAAGATACTTGAGTCGACTCCGGGAGTGGTGTCGGTAGGATATCCCGGGCTTGAGAGTCATCCGCAGCATAAGCTATTCATTGAGCAGTATGGCGACAAGGGAGGAGCGATGCTGACATTCGACCTTGAAAGCGAGGCGGCTTGCAAGCGATTCATCAATGGGTTGAAGCTTATCCACAGGGCTACGAATCTCTTTGACAACCGCACATTGGCGATACATCCTGCAAGTACGATTTTCGGACCTTTGACTCAGGAGCAGCGGGATGCAATGGATGTGAAGGAAACTACTATCAGGCTTTCGGTGGGGCTGGAGGATCCGGAGGATCTTTATTCTGATATCAAGCAAGCAATGCTTGCTTGATATCAGAAGTATTTTGCGCTTCGCGCAGTATGAAGTATAAAGTATAAGCTGACGACAGATAACTGACTCAACTTTCGCAAGTGCTAAAAAAACCTCACGCAAAGGCGCAAAGAAACAGAGTTCCAATGATTTGGGGAGCTTCGCGACTCGGTTTTGGCAAGCACGCAATGATGGCGGCCTGCTTCGCATCGGCCGGAGAGCGCAGAGAAAGCTACGCAACTTTAATACTCCAGCAATTGAGATACAATAAATTAGAACAAGCGAAACTTGAATAACTGAAAATTAAAAAATGAAATGGAATATAATTTTGATGAGATAATTGAGAGGCGGGGAAGCGGGGCGATAAAGACGGATCTACTTGAGGAGCGGTTCGGACGTCCGGATCTTCTTGCTGCCTGGGTGGCGGATATGGATTTCGCTACTCCTCCTTTTATTATGGATGCGCTCAGGAAGAGGCTTGAGCATCCGATACTCGGATATACTGCAGAGCCGGCAGATTATAGACCCTCCATAATAGATTGGGAGAAGAAACTACACGGTTGGGATATAAAGCCCGAATGGATCAGCTATATACCGGGAATTGTGAAGGGAATTGGAATGGTGATAAATGTATTCACACAGCCGGGTGATGATGTGGTGATAATGCCACCGGTGTATCATCCGTTCCGAATCACTGCTGAAGAAAATGGAAGGAATGTGGTGAATGTGCCTCTTATAGAGGATGAAGCGCATCGCTATCATATAGATTATGAGGCTTTGGAGAATCTTGATACCAAGGGTGGAGTACTTCTGCTTTCAAATCCGCACAATCCCGGAGGGAGGATGTGGAGTGCCGATGAGCTTCGCAAGCTTGCCGAGATATGCAAGAGAAAAGGACTTTTGGTGGTGTCGGATGAGATTCATGCGGATATGGCTCTTTGGGGCAACTGTCATGTACCGTTTGCAACCGTGAGTGATGATGCCGCATCCAACAGCATTACTTTCTGTGCGCCATCGAAGACATTCAATATTCCGGGGATCGTAAGTTCATTTTCAGTGGTTCCGGATGAAAAGATCAGGGAAAAATTCTATGGTTGGCTGACAGCCAATGAATTTGGAGATGCTCCGATTTTCTCACACATTGCTGCCATAGCTGCCTATCGCGAGGGGGAAGAGTGGAGAAAACAGATGCTTGAGTATGTGGAAGAGAATATCCGCTTCGTGGAGGAATATTGTGAGAAGAATATTCCGGGAGTCAAGGCTTTGCGTCCGGATGCATCTTATTTGGTATGGCTGGATTGCCGCGGACTCGGACTGAGCCATGATGAGTTAGTGGACCTTTTCGTGAATAAGGCTCGTGTGGCTCTTAATGATGGGGCAATGTTCGGGAAGGAAGGGTCCGGGCTTATGAGGCTTAATGTGGGGGCTCCACGGGCTGCTTTGGAGGAGATACTTGGGAGGATTGCTTCGGCAATAACAGATGGGAAATGAGCGCGGAGCCCTTGGCTCCGCCACCAAACCGAAAACACCGACAATGAAATAAGGGGAGGCTACCCAGCCTCCCCTTCCATATTTGCGATTTTATTTTGATATTGGGGGGAGGCTGGAAAGCTCCCCTTCCATATTTGCGAGTTTTTATTTGGATATAGGGGGAGGCTGGAAAGCCTCCTTTCCATAGTTAGATGTTGGGGGTATTCCAGACTTTGGTGTCGGTGCAGGTGGCTTTCACTTTCTGATTGCCGAGGGTGAATTCAAATTCGCCCTTTTCAATTGTCCACTTGCCGTCTTGACCTACGAAGGCGAGGTCGGATGCGGGGATTGTGAATTCTACTATCTTGCTTTCGCCCGGTTTGAGAGAAATCTTGTCGAAGCCACGAACCTTCAGCACGTCGGGAGTAACAGAAGCCACGAGGTCGCTGCTATAGAAGATGACGGCTTCCTTGCCTTCGATGCTGCCGGTATTCTTCACATTGACGGAAACCTTGATGTCGTCTGCCGGAGTGAACTCTGTCTTGTCGATTGAGATTCTGGAATATTCAAATGTAGTGTAGCTCATGCCATAGCCGAAGGGCCACTGCACGTCTATGTCTGCGCTGTAGTTGTATGCTCCTTCCATCGTAGGCACGGTCTCGCAGGGCTTGTGGTCGTAGGTGGCGAGGGCGTTGATCCACTTCGGATAAGAGAAAGGAAGCTTCGCGCTGAAGTTGCGTTTGCCTGAGATGAGCTCGGCAAGAGCGTCGCCACCGTAGTTGCCAGGGAGCATCACGTCGATCACTGCAGATGCAAGAGGCTCGATCTCGCGGATGATACGCGGGCGGCCTTCGTTGAGCACGAGCACGATTGGCTTGCCTGTAGCGGCAAGAGCCTTCACGAGAGCAGTCTGATTAGCAGAAAGATGGAGATCATTGATGTTGCCGGGAGTTTCGCAATAGGAGTTTTCACCTACACAAGCCACAATCACATCGACACTGCGGGCAGCGGCTACGGCAGCCTGAATGCGGACGTTGATCTCAGATTCCCATACTTCAGGATTGTAGTCCATTCCCTGCTCGAGCTTTACGTTAGAGTCTCCGAAGATGAGTCGCATCGCCTCGTAGATTGTATTATACTGGTCGTGGAATTTCGGGTCATCGCTACCTTGCCACTTGTAGCTCCAACCGCCGTTGAGTGAACGCATAGAGTTGGCGTTTGGTCCGGTGACGAGGATTTTCTTGCCTTGAGCGATCGGAAGGATATTGCCTTCATTCTTAAGCAGGATTTCGCTCTCAGCGGCGAGTTCAAGAGCCTTGAGGGCGTGAGCCTCACTACCGAAGTTGGGATAGTCGGCAGGGTTCATTGTCGGAGTCTCAAATAGTCCAAGGCGGAGTTTCAGGCGTATGATACGCTCTACGGCGTCGTCGATACGTGCTTGAGATACTTTGCCTTCATCTACGAGTTCCTTGAG
>CAMWQY010000229.1 GCA_947176355.1 uncultured Porphyromonadaceae bacterium | reverse complement strand
CATTAATTTTAAGTAATAAACCTCAATAATTAAGAGTCATTACCAAAACTAATATTTATTTATTGTTTTTACGATATTTAAACACATTTACGACCCCAAAGGTTCATTTCATATCCGTTTATTCATCGCTCATCATTTTTCAAAATCTTGAAATGGTCTGAATCGCGATATGCCGGAAATTTTTCACGGAAAGAATTCAATTTGTCGAGTGATAAAGTTGCATAGATAAGGTCGCCTCCATCCGGATCTTTTACCGAGATATCATTTCCTTTGAAATCCACAGCTAAAGAGGTGCCATCATATTCTATGTCTTTCACATCTTTTCCCTTACAGTCTACTCCACACACGTATGATTCATTTTCTATGGCACGCGCCATCAGAAGCTTTTTCCATGCCTCTATCCTTGCCTTTGGCCAATTAGCTACAGCAATCAGAAGATCGTATTCATTATTGACATTGCGACACCATACAGGGAATCTTATGTCATAGCATACTATCATAGCAATTTCCCAACCCCTATAACGAACCTTCATCCTCTTATATCCGGGCGAAAGCAATTTGTCTTCCCCCGCCATACTGAAAAGATGCCTTTTGTCGCCAAAATATTCATCGCCATTAGGTTCGATAAAGAATGCCCGGTTGGCGAGCAATCCTCCGGTATCTGCGAGATAACTACCGGCAATCGCCACGCTATATTTCTTCGCAAGCCCTTTCAAGCGCTCAATGGTATTTCCCGAATTCCGCTCTGCCAATTCCCTGACACTCTCTTTGTCGCCATACGGGCAACCGGTAGAAAATGTCTCAGGAATTATCATCAGGTCAGTGGCAGGATGCATACGTTCAAGAGCTTTCTCCAAATTGTAGAAATTACGCTCCTTATCATTCCAAACTATTTCCTGAGGATACAGACAAACTTTCAAATCTTTCATAAAAGATATTAAACTTTATTATGGAATAAACTTCTCAGGATATCGGGCAGCATGCTTCCATTCAGAATAATAGTCCCTTATGGCTTTCATGTCTGTCTCGACATCTCCGGTAGGCAGATAAGTCTGACTGATTTGAATGTGTTTTTTGCTGTAGTCAATAACTCCGAGAAGAATTGGCACTTTGGCTCCGTAAGCTATATACAGAAATCCTGTACGCCACTGATCTACGGCACTTCGGGTGCCTTCCGGAGTAACCGCAAGATTGACGTATGGCTCCGTCTCAAAGAGATGGATCACTCTTTCTGTCAGAGATCCTTTCGACTTATCTTTTGAGCGAATCACAGGGATTCCACCAAAATGACGCAGAATATACTTCAAAGGGAAGAAAAACCAAAAACTTTTCATTAGAAAGTTGGCTTTCCTTCCCACTGATCTATATGCCGCCAGACCGAGAAGGAAATCCCAGTTGGACGTGTGAGGAGCCACGCATATTACGCATTTGTCATAGACTGGAACCGTGATGTCGAAGCTCCAGCCCGTGAGTTTCAATGCGAGTCTCCAGATATTCATAATTCTAACTCTTTTTTACTGTTTCAAACGCGTACAACGCATAACGTAAAACGTTTAACGCGTTACGCAGTAACCTTATTAGCTTCTTTTACAGACTGAGGCACAGCTTCATTGAAAAGCTTTAATGCTGCTGAGATCTCTTCGTTGAAGTCTTTGCGGATTTTCTCGAAGAGTTTCTTAAAGAATTCACCCTTTGCCTGCTTGTATTCTTCAACAGATGCGAATCCTTTGACCCCACGATCGAAGAAACGGTTGGCATTGGCTTTAGCTGCACCTGTTGCTCCGAGCACTTTAGCTACTGCCACAGAAACCTTGTCGCGGTCAACACCGTCCACATTATAATATACTGTCATCATTTCGTCGCACATAGATGCTCCTACAGCTTCTACTGCTTTCTTAAACTGCTGCTTATTCATTGTTTCTAAATTTTAATTGTCTTTCTACATTTTTTATTTCCATCTAACTAAGCCAACAATCGCTAATGTGATCGTGACTTTGTCTATATAACAAACTTATATCCCCTTTTTGTTCTATACAACTTTAATGACTTTGATATGTTTTATTATAGAATTAAATCTTTTCGCAAGTCAAATTATTAATACCTTAATCTTGAAACCATAATAATTCAGCTTGTGAAACTTAAATTTGTAATTAATGAAAAAAATACAGTTATTGATAATACTTTTCATAGTTGGAATTGCTGTAGGTTTCGCTATTTCAGCAAGCGAAGCCATAAAGCAAAAAGCTCCAACCTTTGAAGATGCCATAGCCATTATCAAGAAATATGAGGGATTAAGTGGTCCAAGCCATTGGCCCTTTGTCGGTTATGGTCATAAAGTCATGCCGGGAGAAAAATTTACAAGGGGAAAAAGACTCACTGAAAAAGAAGCTGATGCCCTTGCAAGAGCCGACTATGCAAAACTTTGTGCAAAATACCGTGAATTCGGAGCCGATAGTCTTCTTTTGGCTGCCCTTGCCTATAATTGCGGTCCCGGCGTTGTGGCAAAGTCAAGTGTACTCTCCAAATTAAAAGCCGGTAATCGTGACATTGAGGCTTCCTACATAGCACATAGTCGCTACAGAGGAAAGCAACTTTCCCAACTCAAACGCAGGCGACAAGAGGAACTCGCTGTCCTGTTCGTAAAAGATCCAACTTCTCTCCAAGAGACATTTGATACAGAAGGTGAAGGAACAGAAATAATTGAAGAAGTGTCGGAAATCACTAATCTTTCTGCTCCTGAACATACAGAACAGAAAAAAGATTCCGTTAAACACGTAGCCCAAAGCGCAATTTAAAGATCAAAGAAAAATGAAAAAGTTGATAAAGAATAATAATATGTGTTGGAAATCATTGGTTCTCGCCGGCATTTGTTTCTCCTCCATTGCCTTTACGTCATGCCATGATGCTAAAGCAGAAAAAGACAAAGAAGACTCTTCGTATGCAGATCAACGCCCTGATGCGGCTCTGAGAGAATTAATGCGCAGTTTTGCAGAAAATGATGCCCCAGGATTTGCAGCTTTATGTATATATCCTATTCCACGCCCTTATCCTCTAAAATCAATTGATGATTCCATCTCAATGGTTGATTATTTTCCCATTATTGCCGATGATTCTTTGAGAAACATAATGAAGAAATCTAAAGTGGAAGATTGGGAAAGCTATGGTTGGAGAGGATGGAGTGTAAGAGATTCCCATCCGATATGGTATGACGAAGGCGTTCAGATCATCGACTATCTGTCCCCTGCAGAATCCGGACTTCAAAAGATATTGGCAAGAGAAGAAATAATGTCGCTTGCTCCACAATTCCGCGAAGGCTGGACCCCTGTAATGACTCTAATTGAAATTGATGGCGACAAAGTGTTCCGTATTGATTCTAAAGATGATTCCTATAGATTAATGGGGTTTGAGAAGCCGGAACAAATGAGAGATGTACCTACAATTTTAATGACAGGAGCTGTATCTAAAGAAGGATCTGCAGGATATGCAACTTACACATTCTCTGATTCTATAGGCACGCAAGCTGAATTTATGCCTGATGCCGAACCACCGGTGAAAATTTTCATCAAGCACCCTAAGCTTAAAAAAGAAGATACTTATAGCGTCCAACCCGGATATTGGCGCGACATCCTGAAATAAATTTTGTTTTTTCAGAATTAGTTACTAATTTTGTAAAAACAATTGAAACATGGAGAATAAGCAGATGGAACTGGCGTGGCGTCTGGTAGAACATACCGGCGCCAACGTATTTATTACCGGCAAAGCAGGGACCGGTAAAACGACTTTTCTTAAAAGGTTGAAACAAGAAAGCTCAAAGACCATTGTAGTTCTTGCACCGACCGGCATAGCCGCCCTTAATGCAGGGGGCATGACCATCCACAGCTTCTTCCAACTCTCTTTTTCTCCTTATATCCCAGGCATAGGACAGGCTGAAAGCGGATCCCGCTTCAAAAAATACTCAAAAGATAAAATTAAAATCATACGATCTATTGATACTATAGTAATCGATGAGATAAGCATGGTGCGTGCCGACCTCCTTGATGCCATAGACGCAAAACTTAAGAGATACCGAAATCCGGCTCTTCCTTTTGGTGGAGTCCAACTCGTCATGATCGGCGATATGCAGCAGCTTCCTCCTGTTGCGAAGGAAGAGGAATGGAAATTACTTAGCGAACATTACCGTTCCCCTTATTTCTTCGATAGCAAAATACTTGAAACAACTCCGTATGAAACAATCGAGCTTACAAAAGTATATCGTCAGAAAGATGCTGACTTCCTTCGCGTACTTAATGCAATCCGCGAAAACCGGGCTGACCAAAACACTTTGAAAATCCTTAACTCAAGGTATATTCCATCTTTCAATCCTCCTGAGTCTGAACGCTACATTCGACTTATGACCCACAACCGCCAGGCTCAGGATGTCAATGACAATAAGATGAGGGAGCTGAGGGCAAAATCTCATATCTTTGAAGCAAATATAGAAGGTGATTTCCCGGAAATGATATACCCGGTAGAAAGATTTCTCACGCTGAAAGAGGGTGCACAGGTGATGTTTATAAAAAACGACAGCAGCGGTGCCCGAAGATATTATAATGGACTCATCGGACGCATAAGAAGTATTTCAGACTCAGGAAAGATAACTGTGGAGACAGATGAGGACAAGCCTACTATTGAAGTGGAAAAGGAAGAATGGGAAAATACGGCTTATGAGATAGATGAAAAA